>DAHXPE010000211.1 GCA_027364495.1 Candidatus Heimdallarchaeota archaeon
AAATTGGTTCAAAAAGGATCAAAATTCTGGGATTACGGTAATTCTTTCATGAAAGCAGTGTTTGATGCAGGTGCAAAAAATATTGCTAAAAATGGAAAGGATACAAGCCAAGGATTTATATTTCCATCATATGTTGAGGATATTATGGGACCGATTTGTTTTGATTATGGCTATGGTCCTTTCAGGTGGGTTTGCTTAAGTGGTAAAATTGGTGATCTCAAGAAGACTGATGAAGCAGCTATAAGTTGTATTGATCCAAATAGACGCGGTCAGGATCGAGACAATTATCACTGGATAAAAGACGCTGAAAAAAATAATTTGGTTGTTGGTACAAAAGCTAGAATACTTTACGCAGATGCTGGTAACAGAGTTAAAATAGCTCTAAAATTCAATGAACTAGTTAGAAAAGGAGAAATAGGACCAGTAATGATGGGCCGGGACCATCACGATACAGGTGGAACAGATTCACCGTTTAGAGAAACAGCAAATATCTATGATGGATCTATTGTCATGTCGGACATGTCTCACCAGGCTTGGGCTGGGAATGCCATACGAGGAATGACCATGGTTGTTTTATCAAATGGTGGTGGTGTGGGAACAGGCAAAGCATTTAATGGAGGCTTTGGTTTACTCCTTGATGGATCTGAAAGAGTTGATGAAATCATAAAAGTTGCTCTTGATTGGGATGTCATGGTCGGTGTGGGTCGACGATCATGGGCAAGAAATCAACCAGCTATTAACACAGCAAAAGAATGGAATGATCTGCATTCTAATGGACATATAACTATCCCAAATATCGTTGATGATAAACTTCTTGACAGATTAATTCATTAAACAGTTTGATCTAATGTTATCTTTCCCTTTTTCTTAGTATCAATTAAATATTATTCATTCTTTGGTCCTTTATCGTAAATTTTTTAAAAAGAAATTAATTGGTGGTAGGGTATTACTGTAAAATTACTGCACCTTTAAAAAAAAGATCCATTTACTATTTTACTAATAACATTTTTGCACCCCATTTTCCATGAATAGCTAGATTTTTGAAAATTTCAGCTAATTTTATAGTTCCAGTAATATCTAAGAATTGCATGAAAGGAGAATTTTCTAAATTAAGACTGGGGTAAAAAGGATTTGTAAAAATAAAGTCTGATAAAGCCCAAACACGAATATTTCTATATAATTCTTCTAAATAAGATAACAAACGCAAAATTTCTTTAGTCTTAATATCATCATCAATTTTAAGAGCTGTTTTAATAAGATCAAAAATTTTAGGATCATTAAGGAAAACTTTTTGAAAAACCAACCTAAAATTTCTCAATGCAATCCCTCCAATACCTATATTTTGTCTTGGGCCTGTAAAGTCAGCTGAATCAATATAAACTGTATGAACTTTATCGTCAACAGTATATAAAACCCATTCGATATTATCTTTGCCGTATAACTCAATACTAGGAATAAAAAACTCTAGAGGTTTCTTAAAAAGATGATTACAGCCTTTTTGAGTTACCTCACGATAGTTAATGACTCCACAATTAATACAAAATTCGTTATCAGACAAAAAAATCACAATTTTAAAATGCAAAATTTATTCTAAGGAGGCTTATAACTCATCAAAGATGATAAACCATTATTTAATAATTATTTGGATAAAATAAAAAATTATTCAGAATTAAAAAATATTGGATATTTTTCTAAAAGAAACCGATGAATTTAATTTTAGTGATGAATCCAGTATGGACCGTTAGAACCATAAGGCCAAAGTAATCCTAGAATAATTTCATATAAAATAATTGGGATAGCTTTGATACCAGTATAACATAGATCTTTGTCGTCAATTACAAAATGAAAGTTATAGGGAATAACTCTGAAAAATTCATGTAGTAATTTAACACCTTTTTTTTCTCGTATACTATAATAAGCGAATTTTTGTCTCAGATCAAACATTTTAACAACTTTACTGATGAAACGGCATTTCGGACAGCCCGCATCGTAAATTAAAATACGTGTTTTACGAGATTTCTCCATTGATAATTCACTAAGTGGAATTGTACTTTATCTTTCTTATAATTTAACAAAATTTATTGAAAATTCACTTTAATGAGAGAAATTTTTTTCTCCTGCTTCAATACGAACATGTAATCTATTAGCTGGAGGTACAAGTGGACAAGTCCATCTTTCATTATAAGCACAATAAGGATTATAAGCCTTATTAAAATCAAGAATGAACTTACTACCAGTAGGTTCTAATTCTATATATCGACCAGCACCATAAGTCTCCTTTGTTTGAACTGTTAAATCCCAAAAAGGCACGAAATAATAGGTAGGGTTTTGATCATTTGTATAAATATGTAAAGTAGCTTTTTCTCCTTTTACTTCAAAAGTTACAATTCCAAAATCGGTATAATCTTGGATATCACCCGTGCTGGTTTGCATTTCGATATGTTTTTTCTGGGCAAACTCGTTAAGTTCGACCTCAAATTTTAAATCCTTATTAACAGGGAAATAATCAAGTTTGGAAAATTTGTGCATTTGCTCATGAGTTAAAGGTGATTGAGGATGACCTTTAAAGAAAAAATCCTTTTCTTCACGTTGGCGTTTAATCATTTCTTCATAATCAAGCTTCATAATAAATATGACTCCGTTTATAGAAAATAATTAGTTCATAGAAGTTTTAGTTTCGATATAACTATGAGAGAATAATCATTAAATTGAGTATGTTACATCAAAAATATTATTGTAATTTTTTATTAATTATAAAACATTAGCTTTCCTCAAGAGTAGTATGTGTTAAGAAATTAATGTATAAGATTCATTGTTGGATTCAATTTGACTTTTAAATTTATTTTGTTTGATATGGATGGAACAATCACTGATACGATGAGATTACAACCATTTATCATTAAAGCATTTTTATTAAATAATAAAATTTCTTTTCGTGAAACACAGCATAAAATGGCCTCTATTTATTATCATAACAAATTTACCTGGTTTAGACCAAAAACACCTATTTTATTTTCAAAGGTGTTTGGTATATCCATCTTTCGTATGATGTTTCTATCACCTATAATAGTTTTACAATACTGGCGTGCATTACGAAAAGAACGAACGTTTAAAGATACTGAATCCTCCTTAAAATTATTAAAAGAAAAAGGTTACATCGTTGGATTAGCTACAAATGGAACAGATTTTGAAGTAGCCCTAAAAATTCCCTCTATTGTCAACTTATTTGATTTAAGAGTTACTTCATCGGATGTTACAAATAAAAAGCCTAATCCCGAAATGATTCTTAAAGGAATGAAAAAAGCTGGTGTTAGACCAGAAGATACCTTATATGTTGGTGATACCCTAGTAGACTTTTTAGCTTCTAAAAATGCTAGTACTAAATTTGCTTTGGTTACCACTGGTACGTTTGGAGCAGATATGGTCAAAATTGGAAAAGAAAAGCCTCAAAATATTTTTCAAAATTTAACTCAATTAACTGAATTCATATTGAATTCTTAAATATGTAAAGTAGCTTTTTCTCCTTTTACTTCAAAAGTTACAATTCCAAAATCGGTATAATCTTGGATATCACCCGTGCTGGTTTGCATTTCGATATGTT
>DAHXPE010000215.1 GCA_027364495.1 Candidatus Heimdallarchaeota archaeon
CAAATTTTGATTTTTTAATCTCTAATTCACTTTTAAAAAAATTATAATCATCTCTAAAAAGATTAAATTCAGATTGTAATTTTTTATATTCTTCTTTTTCTTTGCCTTTAAGATTAAATTCTTTATTATTTAATGTATCAATAGAAAGTGTCTCAAATCTGGACTGTAGTATTTTGTATTCCTCTAAAGTAGCTGATTCCTTATCAACTAAATCCTTAAATATATTTATCATTTCTTTACCCTCTAAAATTACTTTATTAACCTGTTTACACCAATCTTGATAAAATTCAGTATCTTTTGAACCACTGAATACTTTTCCAAAGGAGAAAACTCCTGTTGAGAGTAGAAAAAGGGAGAGAAATATCATAGTTACTAGATTGTATGATAGGTTTAATTTCTTTCAGCGTATGAAATAATACACGTATAAAACTCTCAATGATGTTTAAGGACCAGCATGTGTAATTCTAAAACTAAAAATGGTGCAATTATAGATAAAAATGGATTGTTTCTATTTGATACCTTTACAGATTTATAAAATTCAATCCTATTTCTCAATTTCAGTCCAAATTTCTTTTCTTTCAAATTAGAATTTTCAATAAGAAACATGGACCATTTTATTGATTCAATTGAATATTTTTGACCAAGTTTTGTTAACGGTGCTAAAATTAAACCTCCTAATGCAATAATCTCATTTAAAAAAAATGAACGGAAAGGTTGATTTTTCGGTTTTAATGTTACTGGAAGTTGTTTTACGAAGTTTATATCCCCAAAAATAACTTTACCATCTTTTTTAATATTGAAAAGAATTAACTTTGCTGGAACAAAAATTTTTACTAGCAATTTGTTCGTTGAAGTAATTTTTGAAAAATTTCCATTTATTAAGTCTTCCTTCGTGCAAATAAACCATGAGCGAAACATTCCGGTTGCTATATTAAGATAATTAAGAAACAATTCAATCGGGTTTGTTGGCTTTCGTGAATAATTGAATTCAATTTCTAAAAATCTTAATCTGCTGATCAAATCCTCTATGAAAGTTTTATTCAAAGATTTTAAAACAATTAAAATGTCAACATCAGAGTGGTTATTTGCATTGTTTCTTGCTTGAGATCCAAAAATGATTATTGCTTCAATATTATCTTTATAGTCCGAAGTGTATTGTAAAAGAGAATTAATATAAATATTTGCTTTGGTATTGGATACGATCACGTTATCCTTAAACCTTCTCCATAATTACCTTTTTCAAGAAACTGATTTTTCCTTCTAAGGTACTCACAAGCAATCCATCATTCGTTGACACAATTTGACTTATTCTAGTAAATTCAAGTTCATGCCGATCCATGATTGGTAAAATTTGTCCATATAATAAAGCATTACTGCTTCCAAATACATTCCAATTTGCTAGTTTAGCGGGTTTGCATGTGAGAGAATAACCAAGATTTTGTTCTTTAATAGAGCCTGTATTATTTTGAATAGTGAACTTAAATCCTTTTTCCGTAAAAATTATTGTTTCATCCTCTTGTACGTTTAATGAAACAATTTTACCTTTCTTCAATGAAACTTCCCAAAATTGAATTTCTCTGTCTAAATCAAAGCATTTTACATTGTTTCCTAGTTCATCTCCACAAATAACATACTGATTCCAAACATCAAGATGAGAGACACCAAATTCAAAAATTTGATGTGTCAGTCCAGATTTACCATCTTTTTTGCTGAAAAGACGAATAGAACCATCATTTAATCCGGCAATAAAATTATTTTCATATTGAGCTAACGAATGTATACTAGCAGGTGCCGAACCTTCTGATACCCAAATAATCGATTGACCAACTGACCAATTCAAAAATTGCAATTGACCGCTTTGGAATCCTATAAGAATGTTAAGATCATCTGTTATTAAATAGCTATAAGCATGTGTCAAATTTGAATACTTTGTAATTATTTCTAACTCACCTGTTTCTTTATTAATAGTGAAATCGCCAATTTCGAATGACCCAAAATATAATCCACGATTTTTTATTGGATCGTACAATAATTTTATTAATAATAAAACATCAGTTTGAAGTTGTGAAAGTTGTTTTAATATATCAAATTTATATTGAATAATTTCTCCTAATGAAGTAGATACTTTAAAGCCTTTTTGATTTCCCAACATTTCAGCATTTTCAAGGTGAGCTTCATCAAAAAAATTTACTTTATTGAGACGGGCTTTGGTCGTCTTGTCATAGACTTCGAAACTATTAGTAAATA
>DAHXPE010000239.1 GCA_027364495.1 Candidatus Heimdallarchaeota archaeon
CAAATTTCTATTAAAATGGGTCATGATCATGATTAATAGGCCATTTATGGCATTATTAAGAATGGGTAATATTGGAATAAAAGGAATTTAAAAGATATTTTGTTCTAATTTTTATAAAAATACGAATCCATCACCTCTATAAGTTGAATACCTATCAACTATAGAACCCTTAGAAATAACAATGATTTCTTTAAAATGTTCACATAATTCACCAGCCTTAGCATGCCTCATAAAGATTGGATCACCTATCTTTAAAGGAACCCTTTTATTCTGTATAGGTGTTTGAACTTCTCCAGCCATTTCATTTACCAGAAGAGATGAACCTAACGGTAAGAAAGGCTTAGGAATTTTATCTATGCCAAGAGAACCAGAAGCGACATATCCACCACCGTGACAGGTATAAATATGTTTAGTTGGTTTTCTAGTAACCTCTAATGCATAAAACAAAGCAGGTTTGTGGTGAAAAGCATTATAATAGTCAAATAATACAGGTGAATAAAAACCTGAACCAACGGTAACTTCGGTAACTACGTTTTCATTGCCTGTTGACTCAACGCTTCCAGTCCCACCACCATTTATTAATGGTAATTCAAATCCTTCTTCTCTCAATGCTTTTACTATTTCGTCCCTTCTTTTTTTAATAGTCTTAATAGACCTCTTTTTGAGAAATCTGATCATAAAATTTATTAAAAAGTTCTTGGCTGGACTTTTATCGGGTACACCAGCTATTTGGGCCTCATAACCCATGATTCCTACTAATTGCACATTTTTGAATTGTTTAATCTCTTTGGCAAATTGTATGCTTGTTGAAAAATTGTTTATTGATGATCGTCGAACACCAAAATGTAAAGGTCCATATTTAGTTGACAAATCTATATCCAGACATATTTTAACCATGACATTAAATTGTGTTGCTATATTCTGAATTATTTGCACCTGGTCAACACAATCAACCATTAGTGTTATATCAACATTTGATTTTGCTAGCTCCTGACATAATTTGGTGATATCATATTTATTAATTTCAGGATAAGCTACAAGAATGTCTTTAAATCCTTTTGTACTTAAAAAAAGTGCTTCACGAAGCGAGTATGATAAAATTCCTTGATAGATAGTATTGGTACTAAAGATTTTCTCTAACATTTTGACAGATCTTACAGATTTAGATGCAACGCGAATAGTTTTTTCATTTGTAGTAGTACTTTCTAAACGTTTAGCGATACTTGAAGCATTTTCTATTAAGAGATCTAAATCCAAAATCAAGCAAGGAAAAATCTCATCTTTTATTAAAGTTCTGTAATAATTCCATAAATCTTCAGAATTTTGCATAAAAGCACCTAATACCAATGTATTGTAACAATATCTTTCAAAAAAATAAATATTAAAATTATTATTAGTAAAGATACATTTTCAATTTTATTTTTAAATTTTTCCAAGATTGCTCTAAATACCAATAGAGCAATAAAAATTGGCATAAATAAAAAATATTAAAAAAGAAAAGAGAAAAAAACCATTAAATTATTGTTTATTTGTCGAACGCTTCATAGCGCAATAGAATGGGCAAGTTCCAGTTACAGATGTTACAAAAGGTATTAATCCAATAGCAAAAAGCGCTACTGCTGGGTAAATCTGGTTAGAAAAGAAAAGCAAAATACTTAAAAGGATCAAAATAGATCCAAGAGCCATTCTGACTTTTCTTTCTCCAAGACTAATGTTTTTTACCGGCATGATTGAATCCTGTTTATTTTGCTATTAAATAACTTATGTTTTGTTTGTGTTTATTTTTAAAACATTGTAAATTGGGCAAGTACCCAAAATTGCTGTTACAAACATGATAACAGCAAGAATAGCGAAGACAACATATAAAACAACGTCGATAATACCGCTACTGGTTGTAAAGAAGTAGTAGACGAGTGCAGCAAAAACTAAGCCGAGTATAACTCTAACAATACGGTCAATTTGACCGACATTTTTTTCAAACATAATTTTACACCATTTTTGAACTATTATTTTGCTCAGTGGACCTAAATAACTAGGTGCGAATTAGGTTCTAACCACTATTTTTTATTCATAACTAATGGTTATTAAGGATTTATGAGTATATAACTTTTGGTTATATATAATAAAAAATGCTTTAAAAAGTCCAAATATTCCTTAAAATAAATAAATTTCAGAATATAATTTAATTCTCATCCTTTAGCCTTAGTTAATCTATATTTATCTGATTTTTTAAAAAATAAGTCATAAGATTGGTTTTTATTTTTGAGCATATTTTTCGATGAAAATAAAAATAAAGTGCTAATTACTTTTGACTTGAATAATAATTAAGATAATTCTAATATTTCTTTAATTAAAATAAAAAAAAGGAAAGAAAACAGAGTTTTCATTAGTTAGCTTAATTATGATTTGTTCGTATTAATTTTTAATATACTCCAGATAGGACAAGAGGCAAAGTATGCTGTTACAAACATTATTATGGCTAAAATAGCAAATATCAAAGCTAAAACAAGTTCCAAAGTGCCTACCTTAGATACTAAAAATCCAAAGTAAACAACTAAAGCAACAAAAATTATACCTAAAATTACACGTACTATTCTATCAATTTGACCAACATTTTTTTCATACATGATCTTTCACTTATGTTTCTTTATTCTTATTTCACTTTTAATATGCATAAATATTCAGGTTTCTGAGGTAATAGCCTCAAGCTTCTTTTTTAGTAAATTTAATAAAGATTTTTAAGTTACAACTAGGTTCACATAATCAAATTATTATGTGATTTGATTCATATGAAAAAATTAAAGAGTTTGGACACATTAAATATTTTTTCAAACTTATTTCAGCATAAAATCAACAGCAGCAAGAGCATGAATTAGGGTAGTATCAAAAATTGGCACTGCAACATCTTCTTGATTTATTAAAAGTGGAATCTCCGTACAACCTAATATAATTCCTTCAGCTCCATCTTCGAGTAATTTACTGATTATTCCTAGGAATTTTTCCTTTGATTCCTTCGTAATTTTACCAAAAACTAATTCATCATAAATTATATCATTTATTTTTATTCTGTCTTCCTGATTTGGTGTTACTATTTCTATGCCATAAGAATCTTTGAAAATGTCTTTATACAAAGGTTTTTCCATGGTATCTTTTGTGCCTAGCAGACCAATTTTCTTTATATTCTTTTCCTTTACTTTTTTGCCAGTTTCATGAACAATATGTATTATTGGAATTGATATTTTTTCCTGAATTTTATCTGCTACTATATGCATGGTATTTGTACAAATAACAATTGCCTTAACTCCAGCTTGTTCTAATTTTAATGTCCTAGCTGTAAGCATCTCTGCTACTCCTTCCCAATCACCTTTAAAATGCAAATCTTTTATTTCTGTAAAATTCAGGGAATAGATGAGAACCTCAGCTGAATAATGACCGCCTAATCGTTTAGTAACTTCTGTATTCATTATTTTATAATATTCTGAAGTAGACTCCCAACTCATTCCTCCTAAAAGACCAATAAGCTTCATTTTCATCACATTTATTAACTGAATTATTTTAAATTCAGCTTTTTTTCAAAGAAGTAAAAATATTTTTATAATTACTAACATCCTTAAATTGAATATTAATACTTTTTTTATCTAATTTATTCCACAAGGATTTGAATTCTGCATCAGATACAATTTCAATTAAAGATACTAGATTTAACCTTTGTAAAATATCTTTTTTAAAAGGCCTTTTATTATCCAAAAAGGTTATTGCAGTAAAAAACTTAGTAGTAACCTGCAAATTCAACATAATCCATATAAAAACTGCTTCTTCTAAAGTTTCAAATGAAAGACTATAACAGGTGTCATCTACCATTATTGGTTTGCCTTGAGCCGGGAGAACCAATGAAAAACATAATTTTTTATAAAATCCAGATACAACCACTTTATAAGGTTTGAATGAGTAATTCCCTATACCAAACATGCTAAATTCTGATTGATTAGCATAAATACGTGATTTTCGTTTTTTGAAGTAATCTTTCTTTGATTGTAAATAGTTCCAAGTTTTTGGTAACTCTTTAAGATATTCTGTATTCTTTTCTCCTATTTTTTTTTGAGTAACAAGGATCCAGAACCTGGAATCTTGAATTATCGGTTTTTTTATGTCTGAGCTTTTGAGAAATGGATAAACAATTTCTTCTTCTAACTCAACGCAATCATTTATTTTGTTTTTAAAGTGTTTGTCACCTACTTTTTCTAATACTAATACCGAACCTGCATCGTGTTTGATCCCTTGCCTCCACTCATAGCAAAATTTCCCCTCTAAATTTGAGTACTTTTCATAACTATCTAAATTCGACACAAAAAACCCATTTTGAAATCCAAACGAGTAAAGTTTCTTAAAATATTCATCTAATGAAAATGAGGAACAAATTGTTTCTTTATACTCAAATTCAGTTATTTTTTTACTTATAAATACATTTGATGTGGCCGAGATTCCAAATTCCTTCTTAGCATTGAATAGGTAACTCGAAAGATCCCGGCCATTAAAATTAATTTTTGAATTTTTTAAAATATTGTACAAGGTTGTGGTTTTACAGACCATGCCAAGTAGATAATCCTTATCAGCAAAATAATCTAGTAATTTCACAATAATTGTCTCAGCAATATCAAAATTACTCTTTCCTGTTAATGCGTCTAGTCCTTTAAGTTTCACTTTGGAATTTGATTTTATTGGAACATTGAAGGAATTAATAGATCCTAAAAAAGAATTGGTTATCCAGGGAGGATTTCCTACTATAAGTACTTTATGATTCTGAATTGTAATTCTATACTTTTTAAATAATATTGTAAAATCAATATCGAAAAATGATTTAGTAATAAAAATAAGTTTTTTATTTTCCAGTGAAATACAATTTTCAGCTAAATTTGTAAAAAACTCTTCTTTATAGGTTTCCTGAATTTCAATTGCAATAATTATCCTTAAACTTGGAAATGTTTTTAAGGCTGAAACTATGAAATTACCCTTGCCACAACTGGGTTCTAATAAAATTGTCGGTTCATATTTACTTTCTTTTATTAGTTTGCAAATTTTGTCTG
>DAHXPE010000241.1 GCA_027364495.1 Candidatus Heimdallarchaeota archaeon
AGACCCTGACAGTCAAAACCATTTTGATAACGTAATTTCTTTCCTATGAAAGTTTGGTAGCGTAATACAGTATCCTTTAGGGTTCTTCCCCAAGCATGGTGTACACCCATGGGATTATTAGCTGTTATTGGACCATCAAAAAAACTAAATTGATTTTTCGATTTTTCATTAAGTACTAAATATTTAGCCATAACATCTTTTTCAGTCCAAAATTCTTTCACTTTAGATTCAAGTTCTAAAAAATTTGGATAAGCTGGAAGTTCTGGAAATGATGTTACATCATTTTTTAGAAAAAAGTTAAAATTTACAACCTTATTGGTTTTATTCTTTGACGTAAGGGGTTCTATGAATTTCGTAATCCAACCGTTTAACCTCGAATAATAGAATTAAAAGAAATTTATAAAATTATCAATTCTTGTACTATTCAAAAAAAATGGTTTGAAGGAAATTTATTGATTTAAGACTCTGTCTTTAAATTTCTTTTTGTCAATTATAGCTCTTTCGTGAGTTCCTTCGCCTAATTTAGTAGAATTGAACCAAGCTTCTACATTAAACACAACTCGTTTGCCATTTTGTTCCTTAAGTGAAGTTTTAGCTATTACTTTTGATCCTTTTGGACAGGCACTAAGATGTTTTATACATACTTGAGTACCAACGGTGGTATACCCATCAGGAAGAACTTCATCCATCATTATCCTAGAAACCGACTCCATAAAAAGAATCATAGATGGAGTTGATAAAACTTCAATAGATCCTGAACCTAGGAAGGTTGCAAGGTACTGCTCCTCTACTATGAATTCTTTCTCCTTTGAGATGTTTGCTGGTATTTGAAAATCCATTTTAATGCACTTTGTTAAATAAATTTAGTTTAGATTTTTGAATATTGTTATTTACCGGGCGGAAATTATAATTGATTATTAAATTTTAAATATTTTTCTTTGTATTAGTTTTTTTATTAATGATTTCTATAATTTTTGATAGATATAACCGAAATGTAATGCTAGTTTTCATCTTAAATTGACACATTTAGACTAGTCAAGGTAGATGTAGGGAATATTATAAACTCATAAGAGTAATTTGATATCAGATGTAACTATTCAAATAAATGTTGTTATCATCATGATTCAAAATAAGAAATTGTTTGATATATTGCTTGTGGAATCCTCACCAATAGTTATTGAAACTTTCAGGGAAATTGGCAAAATATTTAATTTAACGATACAGTTTGCAAATTCCATAAATGAATTTATAGAACAAGCAACTAATTATGAATTTAAATTTGTGTTATCTGATTTACATATTGAATATAAATTTGGTGGTTTGTTCATATCTCGAATGTATACCAATATTAGAAAAATAAGAGTAAATGATGGAAAAATGTATTTATTTTCATTACAAAAAAATCCAAATTTAGAACTTGCTAAATTTGAACTGGATGATTTTACTGAAGAAAAATTCTCATCTTTTTTTGATTTTCTAGAGGCTAAATTTAATAAAAACTTCCTCCACTATTTTGAAACCTCTGAATTCAAGCAAAGTGTAATGGCAATAAGTTAAATTATTGATTGAGAAATAAAATAATCTAAAGGCTTTGTTTTTAAATTATTAAGATAATATTTGGTTCCTTTAGATGCTACTAATATGGTAGTTCCATTGAAGGATTTCTTTTTTAAACCTGAAATAGTTAAGTTGGTGAAGTCATATCTGTAAGGGAATAATTTGGCAGGAACAGGTCCCCAGATAATAAAAGGAATTTTAACCTGGTCATCTGATAATTCAAATTCGGTTTTTAATAATTTCCCTTCCTTCGTACTAATCGGAGATTGACCAATTA
>DAHXPE010000246.1 GCA_027364495.1 Candidatus Heimdallarchaeota archaeon
ATGGGACTTGCAAACCAAAAAGACGATTCGTTAATTATTAAAGAACCTGCTGAGATTAAATATAAAGAAGAATTACAATTTTTAATCGTTACTGATGATTCATCCAAAAAACCTATCAATTGGAAGCTTTCACCTAAACAAGTCATTAAATTTATTCTTGGTAGTGAAGAATCAATAGATTCTGCATCATCGAACAAAAGTAACGGAAAATCTAAAAACACTGAATTTTCTATTTCAAAAAAATTCTATGGTGATCCAATTTTAATTCAGCGAACAGTAGCCTCGTTAGCATCAAATAAAGCATTAATGCTAATAGGTGAACCTGGGACAGCTAAAAGTTATCTCTCAGAATTGTTAGCTTCAGCTATTAGCGGTTCATCTTTAAACACTATTCAAGGTTCAGCTTCAGTTACAGAAGATCAAATAAAATATTCTTGGAATTATGCTTTATTACTTGCTAAAGGTCCATCACGTGAATCACTTGTCCCTGCTCCCATGTTAAATGGCTTTGAACAAGGTTCAATCGTTCGTTTTGAAGAAATAACCAGATGTCCTCCAGAAATTCAAGATACTATTCTTAGTTTATTATCTGATAAAGTCATGATCATTCCGGAGTTAGATGATAAGGGAATAGTTTTTGCAAAAAATGGTTTTGGTTTAATTGCCACTGCTAATACACGTGATCGTGGTGTTAATGAAATGAGTTCAGCTTTGAAAAGAAGAATGAATTTTGAAACTGTCAAACCATTAGAAGATGTCGAATTAGAAATGGAGTTAGTCACTAATCAGGTTACTGAATATCTAGAAAAGGCATCTATTCAAAGAGAGGTCGTACCTGACGTTATAGAATTATTAACTACAACTTTTAATGAATTGAGAAGTGGTAAATCTGTTACAGGTGACAAAGTTGAAAGACTAGCCCAAGTTACTATGTCAACTGCAGAATGTGTTGAGACAGCAATCAACACAGCTGTTTATTCTCATTATCTTGAAGATGGTCCAATGAGTCCATTTAGCGCGGCAATAAGTATGAGAGGAACAATTATAAAAGATAGTTTGGATGATATAGCTAAATTAAGAAATTTTTTCCAAATAGTTGTAAAAAACAGGACTGGAAAACACTGGAAAGAATTTTATGATGCTGGATTAAAGATTTTATGACCATAAGGCTAAGTATACATGACAGTTCATACAATGGATATAGTTTCAGAAGAAATTTCTCATTTCAAGAACCAATTTCAGGCTTTGGATTCTAAACAAACAAATAATTCATGGCTTATTTTTGTCCCAATCAGGCACCATTCGCCAGCATGTGCTATTCATTTAAAAAATTTAATCGATAAATTTAAACCAGATGTTATATTAATAGAAGGACCTTCCGATGCAAACCATTTAATACCAGTTTTGCAAAATCCGGAAATAAAAACTCCAATTGCTATTATTGACTATTTAAGAGACGATAAAAATGTGTATGGTTTAAATGGGGTATTAACGCCAGCTGCTGAAGTTCCTTTCAAATTCTATTCATGGTTTCCCTTTGCAGCTTTTTCGCCAGAGTTTGAAGCGATGAGTTCGGCTAATAAATTACAAATACCAGCTTATTTCATTGATTTAGGTCTTGAAAGAAAAGTCAAAAACTTAAAATCGTCCATAAACGATAGAGACAACAAAAATAAGAAAAAAATCGTTTCTAATGAATTATGGTCTGATTATAATTTTGTTACTAACTCATATATCAAGAAATTAATAGAAAAATGTTCCTGTAGGGATTTCAATGAACTTTGGTTTAATTTTTTTGAAATTAATTCGAATTCACTTTCAGATGAAGATTTTTTTACTAAAATATTTAGTTTTGGTACAATTACTCGTAAATTAACCCCACCAGACGTATTAAAAGCTGATGCTACTCTTGAAAGAGAAGAATTTATGATAAACCAGATTGCCAGTTATAAAGGTTCTTACCAGAAAATGATGATTATAACTGGTGCATTTCATACCCTTCCGCTTATTCAATGTAATTTTGATGGAAAAACTAAAAAATCAAAATCGATTAAAAATTCCAGTACCGCAATGGTTACGCCTTATTCATATTTTGAACTGTCAGAACTTTCTGGTTATCAGGCAGGTATTAATTTTCCCAGTTTTTGTCATGCAGTTTATAATGAAATGGTTAAAGGTAAAAAAGATAGTTTTTCAACAGTTATCAATAATATTTTAATTCTGACTTCCAAGGTCAAATTTACCAATTATTATTCTGTTTCATCAGCAGATGTTATTTCAGCATATCATTTGGCTATAAACTTAGCATCCTTGCGTGGAAGAGAAGATTTATCGCCTTATGATATGCTTGATGCCATACAATCAACGTATATTAAAGAGGAATTGCAAGATAGTAAACACCCAATGCTGAAGCAGGTTGAAAATTACCTTATCGGATCAACAATTGGTTATGTTCCTTCTGATCTAATTCAATTACCTGTTGAAAAAGATTTTTATGAACAGGTGAGAAAATTAAAGCTTCCACTTGAATCTGAAGAAAAAATTGTTAAATGTGAAATCTATAAAAGAGATATTCATAGAACTAAGTCCAGATTTTTATGGCAAACAGTTTTTCTTAATATTCCTTATGCTGAACTAAAATCCGGTCCTAACTATGTCGATAACTCCTCACTTTGGTTATTAACAGAACAATGGAAACTTAAATGGGAAAAAGAAATCACTTTCAAGTTTACTGATATTGCTCCTTATGGTTCTACTATCGAAAATGCTTCTATTGCTATCTTCAAAGAATATCTTGACAAGTCAATAATTAATAAAGATAACCAATTATTCGGACGCTTTTTAATCAAATGTGTTCAAATGGGACATTTTCAGCTATTTGATGATTTATTAGATGTTTTTCAAGACAAATTAGAAACTTCATCCTTCATTGATTTAATGGCTTATTTAAAAACACTCGTTGTTTTATTTGGTTTTCGAGATTCATTAATTCCGCCAGAAAATAAAAATTTGCACTCTTATATTCAAAATAATTACCAATTAGTTATTCAGAGTTTTTCAGTTTTTTCCGATATTAACGAAGATTTACTAGATAAATTTACCGATAATATGAGATTGTTATCACAATTGCTTAATGATCCCTTATTAAAATTCTTAGACAAAAATGCTTTATTTTTGATACTTAAATACATAATAAAAGATGATAAAACATCACCAAAACTTTTAGGTGTTTATTATGGCTTTTTATTTAGTTTTGGTGAAATTAGCATAGAGGAAATTGAAAAAACTTTCAATAATTTGGTATCCATAATATATTCAGATAATAATTTACCAATATTTTTTCTAGAAGGATTAATTTCACTTACCAAAAAAGTATTGTTTTCTGGTTCTATTTTAAATATCCTAATAAAAACGATTAATACTATTTCAGAAGAAATATTTCTTCAAATGTTGCCTGGTTTACGAAGGATATTCACGGTTTACATGCCTAAAGAAAGTTATGATTTAGCTAATATGATATCCAACCAGGTAGGTAAAAAGGATAAGGATGTCCAAAAAGAACTTATTCTTACTCCTGAAAGTGTACTAAGTCTCAGTAAATTTGACACAGAAATTGAAAAAATATTAATTGATTGGAAATTGGCATAACCATGAGTCAAGAGTTTAATTATATTCGTTGGCGTCTGATTTTAGGAAAACATGCGGAACAAAACGATGATTTTACTTTACCTCCTCCACAAGACCAAGAATCAAAAGGGAATAATGAAGATAATAATGAAGATGATCATGAGGATGCTTCAAATAATCAACAAGAATTACAAGTGGAACCTATCTCATCTAAATTACAATCTAAGTCTAGCTCCAAACCTAAGTCGAAGGTTGATCCTATTGATTTAGAGAGAGCATTAGAATTCCTTTATGATCGAGAATATGAACCAAAAAAGAACCTAGAAGAATTTTCTAAATATAATCAGAAACTTATTGAAGAACTTTGGAGTATGGAGAAAAGTCAAAGAGGAGGACAATTTGGAACCGCTTTGATGACTGTACCAGCATGGATCAGCCAGGTAAGAGAATTATTTCCAGTTGAAGCACAAGAAATTATGACAAAAGATGCTATAAAACGATATAACTTACAAGAATTAATAACAGATCCCAAAGTTCTTGAAAAAACCAAACCAAGTCTTGAATTAACAAAGTTACTCATAACATTTAAAGATTCCATGCAAGAGGATACACTTGCGATAGCAAAAAATTTGATAGCTGAAACTGTAAAAGAGTTACAGGATAAATTAAAAAGAGAGATAATTAATGCCATTATTGGAAAAAGAAATCGTTTTTCACAATCACCATTAAAAATAAGCAAGAATTTTGATATTAAGAAAACGCTTGATCAAAATTTAAAACATTACATACCAGAAAGGAATTTTTTCATACCAGAAAAACTATACTTTAACTCACGTATTCATAAAAAACAAGAATGGAATATTATTATTGTTGTTGATCAATCTGGTTCAATGCTTGATTCAGTTATTCATTCTTCGATTATAGCTTCTATTTTTGCCTCTGTTCCTGCTCTAAAAACAAATTTAATAATTTTTGATACGGAGGTTTATGATTATAGCCATCTTTTACAGGAGCCATTAGAGGTTCTTATGAAAGTCCAATTAGGTGGAGGAACAAATATTGCTAAGGCCGTTGAATATTCTATGTCTTTTGTACAGGTTCCTAAGAGAAGCATTCTTATTTTAATAACTGACTTTTATGAAGGCTATGATCATAAACGATTAGTTAATGCAATTAGTACCTTACATGAATCTGGGGTTAAACTACTTGGTTTGACAGCTATTAATTATCATGGGCAACCGGTCTATAATAAAGCTCTAGCGGAAAAGTGTTCACAACACGGAATGGATATTTTGTCGGTGACTCCAAAGAAACTAGCTGATATGGTTTCACAAATTATTGAAGGGTAGGAAAATTTGGAAGAACAGGAAAAGCTAAGAAAACTCATCGAACCATTAAATCTAACTAAAATAATTACTAAAACGACTATTGAGAAGAGTCGGAGTATATTAAAAAAGAAGAGCTTAACTTTAGAAAGTATTGAGCAATTAGATGATATTAATAGATTTAACATTATTTTTATATTAGATAAATTAAATAAATTTGAAACCGTTCTTAAATTTGATAATTTTCTAGTTGAATACTGCACATGTGGTTACAACTCAAAATCTAAGAGAAGAGCATGTTTACATGTAGCTTTAATCTTACTATCTTTTAAAAACAATTATTTTTCAACTCAAAATGATCAATTAATTGTAGAAAATATCTTAAAAAATCCAAAAAAAACGAAAAAGCAAGAAGAACAAAAAACAATTGAAGAAGTTAGAACCATCGTTAATACTAAGCTTCTTTCTGATTTAGATATTCCTCCAACCGTTACGACTGTTTTAAAAGAGCTTGACGAGATAACTGAAATATTTTTAGAAAATGGAACTCAAAGAATATCACATACAGCACTTGAATGGTTAAATACTTTAATAATTAGAGCAAGAAATCATAAATTAATAAAAATTGAACAAACCTTAAAGAAATTACAAAATGTTTTAATGAAATATCTAGAAAAGACAACTATTGATGAAGAAGATTCTTTTCTGAATATCTTAACCGAATTACATAATTATATACAATTGACGAATTATCTATTAGATAATCCAAATCATCCATTCTTACCAACAGTGGCAATTCTGGGCCAAGCAAGATCAGAATATTTTACAGTTGAAGATATAAAAATTTGTCTATTATTAGGGGTAAGTGGCTGGATATCAGATACTGGTATGGTCGGTGTAACGGCTTTTTTCATGAATTTGGATGACAAAAATGATATTAGTAAGAATTTTTTTACTGCAAATAATATTAGACCAATTCAAAATATGCCTGAACAATCACCTATAATGCTCTATGGATTTAAAACTTATTCTGAAATTACTTTTAAAGATTTAGCCAAATATAGTTTGTACACGATAAAAAATGTTAAATTTAATCATAACAAAAATCTTTCGTTCCATAAAGAGCTACAAATGATTCCTAATCCAATTAACATTGATGATATTAAATCAAAATTCCTAGAAAAGATTACTTATTCAGATTGGGGTGTTTTACTTGATAAAATACAAAATATTTCTCTATTACCAATCGAAAGCCAAAATTTTGATATGTATTTTGTTTTAGAACCTTCTAAATATCTCTCATTTGAACTTGATTACATTAGTCAAAAGTGGAAGGCTCCTTTAATAGATAAAAATGGAAAAATGCTATATTTGATTGTGCCAAATGAAACTTCACCTCATATAGCTAATAAAATTAAAAATTTTCAATTCTTGTTTAAAGAGGATAATTTACCAAATGCACTATTTGGAAAATTAGATATTTTAGAGAATGAAGTTGTTTTTAACCCAATTTCAGGATGGTTTTATCAAGGATTCACCACAAAAGCTAAATATGGCGTAACAATTACCAGAATAAGCTATAATTTCGATGTAGACATAGGAGTAGAATATATTTTTGGATAATGAAAAAATCAAAACAGTACCAATACAAAATACAGAATTGGATCAAATAACCAAGTTATTAGCTGATTTGGTATTTCTGATAAATAACATTGCTGATTTTGGTCTGTTAGGTCTAGCAAAAGATTATATAAATCAATTACAGACCATAGGAAAAAAATTTTCTGACTATGGTATTGAATCAGCATCAAAAGCAGTTAATGACTTTGTTGAAGGCTTCAATACTGGTAATTTTTCAGTTATGGCAAACCAATTATTTTATATATCTAATTGGCATAGGTTATATTCAAAAAAAATTCATATATTAGATTTGAAACTTGAATTAAAGGACGAATCTATTCTTGATAAAGCGAAAGAATCAATCGAATTAATTGAGGAGCAAAATATAACATTTGTTCCCTTTACCATTGTCATTGATAAAGTTCAAACAAAGTCAAGTTCATATTTTTTATCATTACACTGGTTAGGGGTTTTGTTAAAGGATAAAGGACAAGAGGTAATAGCATTATCATCCTTTCAAGATGAATGTGTTACAACCTTCTATTACGATGCATTATATTTATTTTACGATCGTCTAAAGTCAAAATTTTTTATAAATCAATTAGTTCAATATAACCAATTGATAAATTCCCCTATTTCCTTTATCAAAGTAGGAACAAAGGTTCATGTCGATAATCCAGAATTAGTACTACCTTATATTGAACTTCATAATACAGTCAATTCAAAAGCTAATTTTTCATCTAATTTTTCAAAAGAACAAGTAACAGCATTGCTCGAAAATATTCCTGGTTTTTTGTTAGTTAAGTTTGACAGAAATTGTAAAATTGACATTGATGAAGAAGCTTTATTTCTAAAACTGCATGCTGATGAAAATGATTATATTATTCAGTGTGATAATAAGTTTTTACTAAGACAACTATTCATTTTACATTATACTGGTGTATCTGTTGATTTACTCCTCTTACAATGCTCAATTTATTATCAATTTTCCCATGTAAATCAAAACACGATGCATTCAGTAAGTGAAAAGAGCTCGTGTTACCATATAATCACTATTAATCAAGGAGGAGAAAATATTGTTGTAGCTTTGCAATTATTCAACATTAAATTAAATTATTTTTATTTTTTTGATAAAATAGTACTAAAATATGATGAAACGTTAGATAATTTAGAATCGTATATTCAATATGCCTACTATGTTCAAAACAGTCAATTACCAAAAGCACATCCAAAAATTAAATCAAATTTTTCTTTAATTGAAAATTTTTTAAACGAATTATTTCAAAGCATAGAAAAATTAGACGATTATCTAATTGACAGTAAAAAACTTTATTTGCTAGTAATTTTAGCTGATACTATAAAAATTCTGGATCAAAGAGCAAAATTTAATATTTTACTAACAAAAATTTTAAAAATAGAGAAAAAAATTCTGAATATAACTATATTCAAAGATTATCTGATGAGTATAGCTATTTTAGTATCGATTGGAAGAAATAATAAATTTTTGGATCAACCTGATCAACAAAGTTTAACCAACTTTTCAGCATTTTTCAAAATGAAACCATCTTCCTTTGAATCTTTATTAGTTAATTATATTTCTGGGCAGGATTCAGTAGCATTGGATGAACCCATTAGTAAATTTATAAAGAAAACATTACTTAAGGAAAAATTTGATCCTGATTTCAACGAGGAAGAAAAATTAATAATTATTTTGTTGAAAAAAATCTTCAATAAAAAACTGGATGTGACATTATTCGAAAAAAAAGTAATTGAGCTTCAAACCTTATGGGATATTTTACAAAAAACTCATTCAGTATTAGATCCTATTTTTTTTTATTACTTGAAGCAAATTTAAGCTTTATTTTTTATTTTAATGTTTTTAATTTTTCTTTTTGATTCAGATATTCATTGTACCTTATTCTACTGCAAAATTTATTGGAAATTATTTTATTTTCTATTTAAGATGAAATTCAGACTTTAAATCCTTCATCGATAGTTCCATCTATTGCTTCCAATTATAATTGTTGTAGTTTACTGACAATATCAGAAACGAGTTCTTCATCAAAATCCACTTCAAGTATTCTGAATCAAGCAGTTCAATCACAAGCTCCATTTCACAAACCACTTTGAATAATTTAATAACTACCGGATAAATGACAAAAAAACCTATCTATATATTTAAATATAAAAATAACATAATTACATACTGAACTAAAAATTCTTAACCCCGAATATTCCTCTGAGAGCCTTTTCTAAAAGCTATTTTGAATTTAATGAGTTTTTTGCGCGTAATATTTATTTACTAAGTTAATTATTAGGTGAAGCTGATATCTAATCATCCCCAAACGATTGTTATCGCATTCCATGCCCATCCTATACCGGCAGCAGTCAATACGACAACATCTCCTTTATGAATCAAATTTTTCTCGACTCCTAATTCTAATGAAATAATACTATCATTTTGACCCATATGACCATATTCATCAAAATAAATTGATTGTTTATAAGGATCTACACCTAACTGACGAGCTACATATTCGAAAGCGCTTCGTTTCATATGTAAAAGAGCTAAATATTTTAAATCCTTCGTTGTAAAACGGCTTTTATTTAAGGAATTATTTACAACTTTCAAAAAATTTTGCATTGACTTTTCATCAAGACGGATTTTGAGTCCTTCAGGATCAGTTACATCGAGATAATGCATATGCTTATCAATTGTATCATGAGATATAGGTATTTTTGTTCCACCTGCTGGAACGTAGACGTCATCTGCAAACATACCATCACTTATAACATCACCTTCTAAAACAATGTTCTTTCCTAAATTAGCCTTTAAAAGAATGGCAGATCCACTGGCAGCAAGTGATATCATAAAACGCGATCTCACATTTTTATAGTCGATTAGGTCACTATTTCTATACCCACTTACAATTAAAATTCGCTTATATCCTAATGTTTGCATTAAAGATTTCGCAAGAATCATCCCGATAATAAAGGATCCACAGCGTTGGTTAATATCAAAAGCCCAAGCTTTTTCTAAATTAAGCTCCTTTTGAACTTTAATGGAATAAGTCTGCATTGGATATTCAGCATAAGTTTCACCTGCCCAAATAATAACATCGATATCAGTTGAAGGATTAATATCAACTTTTTTTAGAAGTTTTTTTGCGGCTTTGACACCCATTTCGACAGTATGATCTTGACCTTCTGCTGGAACAGCTTTACTTTTTAAACCAAATTTTTCAGTTATGACGTTGTCTGGAATGCCTGTCTGTTCAGAGATAAATTTAGCAGAGTGTCTACCAGATGGAATATAAAAGCCAGTTGCCTCGATACCGACATTAAAAGAATTATTTAACATATTTAAACCAATTTATTATTATATTTATCTAGCTACTCCATCTTTGTTACAAAGACCGCCAGTTATTTCAATAGTGGTTGCATTAATAGCTTCATTAGTGCAAATGTAAGCAATGAGATCAGCTATTTCCTCTGGTTCAATTAATCGATTTAAATGAACATAAGGAAGAATAACTTCATTTAAAAATTTTTGATCCATGCCTTTGACCATAGGAGTAGCTACATAACCAGGTGCAATTCCTACCACTCTGATATTTCTGATTTTTCGCCTATTAAATTCACCTATTAAAATTTTAGGCATTAAGGCAGTTGCAACCTTTGTTGAAGAGTAATTAAGCTGACCAAGTTGACCTTCTTTATTAATTGATGAAATGGTAAAAATTATGCCAGTAAAATTATTATTTACCATAACTTCGGCAGCATCTCTTACACAAAGAAAAGTACCGGTAAGATTGACATTTAATACAGCATTCCAATCATTTAATGTGAATTTCTTTGAAACTTTTCCTGTTTCTTTATCCAAGGATAAAAGCATGTTGTCTCGAATTATTCCAGCACAGGGAACTAGAATATTTAATGAGCCAAATTTTTCAACTGCAAATTTCATCAATTTTTCAGAATCTTCTTCTTTAGTAACATTGACAAGTAAATACTCTGCTTTACCACCTGTTTTTACAATATCTTCTTTCACTCTGATAAGGTTTTTTTCATCAAGGTCAGCTAAGACAATCTTAGCACCACGTTTAGCTAAATCTTTAGCAACAGTTTCTCCTATTCCATTCGCTCCACCAGTAATTACGGCAACAGTATTTTCGATTTTCATTATTTCACATCTAATTTTGTCTATTTTCAAGGAATTTTGATTTTACCTCACGTCTTAATACAGTACCTTTGGCACTCTTTGGTAATACATCATAAAAAATATAATATTTGGGATGTTTAAATCTTGCTAGTTTATCATTTAAAAACTCTTTAAGGGTATCCTCGGTAATTTTTCTTCCTTTTTTAGGTGCAATTGCAGCCGCTCCTACTTCACCCCATTTTTCATCAGGTACACCAAAAACAGCTACTTCTAAAACGTCAGGATATTTGTACAATATTTCTTCAACTTCTACTGGATAAACATTTTCTCCGCCGGACTTATACATGTCTTTTTTCCTATCGACAATATAATAAAATCCTTCAGAATCTGTTTTAGCAAGGTCACCTGTATGGACCCATCCATCAGAATCAATTGTCGCATTAGTAGCCTCCTCATTTTCCCAATATCCTGAAAAAATATGTGGTCCTCTTAAACAAAGTTCTCCTACAATTTCTGAATCAACAGGTTTATTATCATCATCTACTATTTTCATATCACAATGGATGACCGGAAATCCAACAGAAAGAGGTTTTTCTCTTATTCTATCTTCAGGAAGGTAAAAATTGTTTGGACCAACTTCGGTTAGGCCATAACCCATTTTAAAATCTTTATTTCGATTCCAATATTTTTCCATTATAGCTATTGGACATGCACCACCACCACTAATAAATATACGAACTGAATCAAAATTTGTTTTTTGATAGTTAGTTGATTCAGCCATCATTTGAAAAATTGTTGGAACAGCAACTACAATTGAGCATTTATGATTTTCAATTACCCTCAATGTTTCGTCTGGATCAAAATCACCCATAAGTATAGTTGTTGCTCCGATATGGTAAAATGGAACCAGCAAGACATTCCAACCACCAGTATGGTATAATGGAAAAACTAATGGTTGAACATCATCAGGACGTAAACCCCAAGATGTTATGGTATTAATCGAATTCCAAAATATTAGTCTGTGCGATAATACAGCACCTTTAGGTAATCCAGTTGTTCCTCCTGTAAAAAGTATCAAATGTGGATCTTCAAATGAAATTTCTTCTTTTCTTTGAAATTTAATATCCATACTTTCTACTAAACTAGTAAAATTGTTCTTTTCATATGATTCAAAAGAAAAACAAGCAATTTCAGGTAAAGAGTTCTGAATATCAGGTATTTTGGAATCGAAAGTCATGTCAAAAAAAAGAATTTTTGGTCTGGTTAATTTGAGTAAATATAAAACTTCTTGAGTTGTCATCCTGACATTAAAGGGAACCAAAATTGCACCA
Source organism: Candidatus Heimdallarchaeota archaeon (assembly GCA_027364495.1). Next base: position 12,066 of record DAHXPE010000246.1, read on the forward strand.
ATTTTAGCTGTTGCATTAAATAAATCAATATTCTCCATTCTATTTTTTGAAAAAACCCCTATCCTATCACCTTTCTTAATATCTTTTGCAATAAGAAAATTAGCGACTTTATTTGCTCTTAAATCCAATTCAAGAAAAGAATAGCTTTTCTTAGTAATATTATCATATATGCCTATCTTATTTGGTGACAAAATAGCTCTTTTCTCAGACCAATTACCAACCCAATTCCAAATATTATTCATGGCAGTATCACTTTCTGATTTCAGTATTTTATTATGTCAATTTCTTGGTTTCTTTGCTAAATATAATTTTATTGATTTGGATATTAATTTTTTGCTCTCGAAAAATAATCAATTTTGCTTTATTATATTTTTCATAGTTGAATACATTTTATATAGTTAAAGGAAGTTTGTTTTGCCAAATAAATTTTAATAAAAAATCATTTATACAAATATTTATCATTACATTTATAAAAGTATTAATCTGCTTTTTGTATGAAATTTATTTCCTTTTGATTTAATAATTAAACGTTTGATGACGTTTGATTTGGAATTAATTTCTCAAAAATAGATAAAAATTAAATAAAGTGAATAATATGCTAATAGTAAGTAAAAAAATATTATTTTTAATAGCCATATTACTACCTTCAATAATAGTTGTACCAGTAATACCTGCTACTAATGCTACAACTCCTATTAAGGTTGGTATATTTGCTCCCTATCCATCGTTGTCAGCTCTTTCTCTTTATGGTGCAGCAACGATTCAGGGATTTCAACTAGGTTTAATTTACTCTACTGGTGGTACTAATAAAACACTTGGCGGTCGACCTTATCAGCTGTATTATTACGATACTAAATCTGACCCAACGACAGCCACCACTGTTGCAACAAATGCCATTGAAAATGATGGTATTGATATTCTTGTAGGTGGAACCTCATCTGCTGTGGCAGCAGCTCTACAAACCGTTGCAGAAAAATATCATAAATTGTATTTCATAACTCCAGGTGCTGATTCATCACTTACTGGATCTAATTTTAATATATATAGTTTTAGATTAGCACGTAATAGTTATCAGGATGCCATAACAGGTATTGATTATGCTTGGGATTCCACTGGTGCTAGAAAGTTTGCAATAATTGCACCCGGTTACAGTTTTGGTATTTCAGGCGCACAAGCAATGCAACAAGAAATAACTAAAAAAGGTGGCGTCACAGTAGATACCGTTTACGTTCCTCTTGGAACAACTGATTTTACACCCTACATGAACAGACTTATTAATGATAACAACACCTTAGGGGGTATTGATATGTTAATGGTAATCTGGGCAGGGGCTGGTTTTAACTATCTTTATGCTGGATTAGCCGACAATCATATTTCCAATTATATGAACATCAGCAGTGGTGTTATCGATACAGCATCCATGGATGCTATTCAGGCAAGTATGACAACTGGAACCTTAATTGGTCAAACCGGTTTAGCTGTATATGGTTATAAATTAGCAAACAACGCTGTTAATACTTGGATGGTAGATCAATCAATAGCTCGTAAAATAACACCTGATGCTGGCTATCCAGGATCATCCGCTTCTATTTATGGAATGGATTTTTCAAAATTATATATTCCTGAATTATTCACACCTGATGGATTTTCAACGGCGGAGTTCCTTGTGAATATAACTAATAAGGTTTCAGACTTGAATGTTAATAATATGATTTGTGGTCTAGAAAACATGACCCTTGCTACTCCAAAAGGTATGGAACGAATTAGGCCACAGGACCACCAGGGTTTACCAGAAATGTATATCGCTACTATTGTTAATGATACCAATCCAAGTTCACCATCATATGGGAGTCTTATTGGTAAGCTGGTACAAACTTTGAGTCCAGAACAGGTTGCACCTCCGATTGAAACTACCTACAATGGATGTTCTCCAAGTAGCACAACGGCTTCATCACCTGGTTTTGAATTACCAACTGTTATCATGGGTTTAACTTTAGTAGTTTTAGTGATCAGCGTAAGAAAACGAAAAAATTAAAATTCTAATTTTCGTTTACAGAGGAAATAAATTTTAAAATTTTTTTTTTTCTTATATTTACTTAATTAATATTTCTTTATCTTTAGAATATTCAACTAAGGTAATATAATATTTAATTGAATAGTGTGTTCATAAAAGCCTTCT
>DAHXPE010000247.1 GCA_027364495.1 Candidatus Heimdallarchaeota archaeon
CCCAAAGGCCAATGATCCCGACCCAAGCATTACAAAAAAGTATTGATTTATGTTTGTCTTCATGCTTAAATGATGATCGATTAACCAAGGCATTATTAAATTTTAAAGCGAATTATTTTTCAGATTCCAGTTAATTGAAATAAATTCATCATAAGATACGAAAACATTATTTAGACGATTTTAATACTTCCTTGAAAAAAGATGCTTCTTTATTTAACGAATCCACTCTATTTTCTAATTGTCTAAACCCATGTGATTCACTGGGATACTCAATATAAGCTGATTTTATACCCTTACGTTTTAAAATTTCAGCCATTTCCCTTGATACTTTTGGAGGGACTATTTTATCTTCTGATCCCTGAAATATTATCATTGGGGCTTTCAAGTCATTCAGATGATTTATTGGTGATCTTTCTTTAAGTGTAGTCAGATCAACACCTACTAAACGATCAATGTATTTGGATTCGAATTTATGCGTCAATTGTACTAAAGTTTCCAAATTACCAATACCAAAATAAGAAGCACCGACCTGAAAAACATCAGGTAAGGACGTCAAAGCGCGTTGTACGGTATATCCACCAGCAGAACCTCCTGTTATGGCAATTTTTTTAGAAATAACTTTTTTATTAACTAAAAAGTTAATCGCATCATCAATGTCTGAAATTTCTATTAATCCCCAATTGCCTAATAGTTTATCTCGATACCTTCTACCAAAGCCAGTACTACCTCGATGTTCTATATCAAAGATAGCAAAACCTGAACTTGTCCAAAATTGAATGTAGTTAATATAAAAGGTGTCTGAATTAGCTGTTGGACCACCATGTACAAGAATTAATAATGGAGGCTTTTCTTTTGATTCGTAGTTTGGATTTTTTGGTTGATAAAAATAACCATAACCCTTTTCCCCATCTTTGGTTGGAAAAGAAATCAATTTACCTTGCGCTATTTGATTATCTGGAAGAATTGACTTTTCAGGTAAAGATTTTCTAATTAGTTTTTCATCCTTTAATTCTTCATTAATAAAATTATATGACACTATGGATTTAGGAAGAATTGGACTTCCAGATACTAAATAAATTTTCTGCCCTACTACTAAAAACTCATTGATGACGGTATATGGCAGATGAAGTTTCTTTAATTTTAATTCTGTTAAGTTAAGCAAAGCTAAATTTGATTTACCATTTTTTCTATATAAGCAGACCATTTCAGATTCTGTAATGAATCTGAAATTTATACGACCAGATAGCCACAATGGTTGGCCAAATTCAACAAATTCTTTTGTAATAGCATGAATTTTTTCAGATTTTTGGTTGAAACGGTAAATATTCCAATAATTTTCAAATTCATCATCTTTTTTGTTAGGGTAATCCATAGCAAAGAAAATATCATTTCTAGGTCCAAACAAGGGTGATGAAATGCTTTCACCGGATCCACCAGCAATTTTTTTTCTATTGATTAAACCGCTCTTGGTAATTTTTGCCGACCAAAGCTCAGTATAATCAAAAGGCATATTAGGGAGATTCCAGGTTAACCAGCAACAAAAAACTCCATCAGTTGAAAGATTGAATTCTGAATAAAAATCGTTACCTTCTACAAGTATTTGTGGCTCTTGTAAAGTATCTATGGATAAATCAAGACAAGCAATTGAATTTTTTGGCATTGAATGGTCTGAAAATTCCTGTTCATAGACAAAAAAAAGTTTAGTTTCATCAATAGACTCAGTTAAATCCATGTATTTACCTATTGATTCATCTTTATTTTTAGCAGGAGTTAAGGGTCTTATATCAGAAGGATCTTTTATGCTTTGTTTGTAGATTTGCTGGTCAAGAAAATTTACAAAATAAATATGATTTTTTCCTACAAAATACGGTCTGCCACCATATTCATGAACACGCGTTCTTACGTTAAATGAAACGGGTGTTAAATCTGTTATAACACCATTTTCCAATTTTACTATGGTATTTCTCCCTTTCTCTGAAGTTCTTGATTCAACCCAATAGAAAATTCCATCGTTGGATGATAATAAAAAGCTGAATCCTAATGTATCTGAATACACCTGTTCTGGGGTTAGTATTGGTTCCCAGTCAAGAAAATTTCTTTCTTCTGGCATAAAATAACAAAAAAAAGGATAAGTTAAAAATTTTTAGATTTAATTTTGATTTGCAGTCATTAACAAATTATTCTCATTGGATTGTAAAATTATATTATTAATAACTGTTTGTAATTGCTGTTCTTCTTCACCTTCTAATAATTCATTACCATCTATTTTCTGAATCATTCTTTTAAAGATGTCAGATGAACCAAGTTCAGTTACAATTTTATCTAATTTCTTAATTGAAAGATAGCTAGGTCCTTTAAAGGCATAGCAAAAAGTTAAATTGCTTCCCATTTTTTTAGAGATAATGGTAAATTCACCATGTTTAATACGTTCGACAGAACCAGTAGTAGAAAATACTTGCTGTCCAAATGTGTTTACAGCAGACATGAAACCTGCAATAAGCTGTTCGTCTAAGGTAATATCAGATTTGTATTTTGAACTGAACGCTGATAATCCACCTTCCAATAATATTAAGAATAAAACAGGTTCTTCAGCTTCAATTTCTGTATATTCTTCCCTCTTACGTATCAAATTATTTAAGGTCTGTTCTAAGCCAGTCAAATCAATTCTTTCAATCAATGAAGCTCCTTTAACTCTTAACTCTTCCCATTTTTCTTCTTGTGAAAGTAATTGATCAAGTTCTCTGGAAATTAAATACTCAAATTTCATTATACCTTTTTTATTAGCAATTTCTTGTGCCTTTACTAGAGTTTCTTTCGCATCATTAAATTTGAAATCTAATAATTTTAATTTAGAATCAAGTAAATAGCTCTGGACGATAAGAACAGATGATTTCTGCTCCTCAGCAAGTTGAATAACTTTATTAGACCAGGATTGAACCTCAGTTAAAATTTCTTCATTTTGAGACAAACGCATTTCAAGTAAAAGGATATCATTCAGGTTAAAAATTGCCTGTACTGTTAATTCACTATCAATAACTGCACCATTTGCTATTTGTAAGAAATTTTCTCCAGCTTTGAATTTTTTCATTAATCGATCAGAGTTTTTTAGGATTATTCCTTCTGATAAATTAAACAAGGTATGAATATAAGGATTTTCTCCGGCTGGAGTATCAAGATTTTTTAGTTTTGTTAAGTAATCTTCTATTTCGTTAAGATCATTATATTCGGTTAAAAGACTAATTAACTGATAATATAATTTAGCCCGGAATAATTTATTCTCAATACTTTCAAAAATTTCCTGTGCTTGTTTATAATAACTTAAAGCATCTTCATAATTTCCCATGTAGTGATAGATTTCACCTATATTACCATATGATGAGGCTAACTCACTTTTATTGGGTAACTCCTTTCTAATCTCTAAAGCTTGCATTTGGTGCTCTAAAGCAAATTGAAGTTCTCCTTTATAGGTGAATACATTTCCAAGGTTATTTAATGAAGTGGCAAAATTTCTTTTATTCCCTAATATTCCTCGTAAACCCATAGCTTTCTGAAAAGCAACTTGTGATTTAAGGACATCACCAAGAAGCCAATAGACGATTCCTTTGATATTTTCTACATCTGCTTCTCGATCCACAATGTCTAAGTTACTTTTTCCACTTTGATCGTTTCGTTCTCCTTTTAATTTTTGTACGCTCGGGCCTATAGCTTCTAATGAACTAAGAGCTTCTTGTTGTTTTCCAGCTTTCCAAAACGTATTTGCTTTAGCAACAGTAAAATCAATGTACATTAAAGGATCTTTAATCGTCCCTTCTAATTTTCCAATCAATTCTAAATTTTCGGGTATTTTATTTGATTTATCCTGTAAAATGCATAATAATACATTAATTACTAGCTGGTCTTGCTTAGATATACCTTCACCTAATTTTTCTTGCAATTTGGTTAGATGACTGACACCTTCCTTAACATTCTCACTGTCAATATAATTTTTAACTTGATTATGTTCCTTTTCATAATTCAAATCTTCTTTCTTACCTTTGAATAACTTTCTAAAAGACATTTTTCACCATCTAGTAAATCCTGTATACAAAACCGTTTTAGTATAATTTTATTTATATTTACAATTTGATGCACTGGTAGTATTTATTAGTAATCATACATAATGAGCATTTGTAAAATTATATTAAAGTGAATTGCTTTTTTTTTATCTTATCTTTTTTACCAAAAGCGATTTTATTTTCAAGTATCTCTCGGTTAGCTAGTTTTTAAAGAGGTTTTTGAAAAAGAAATTGAATTATGGACATATAATGAAAATAATTTGTTTATAAATAATAAAAGTAATAATTTCTTGGCTACTCTAATGGAACAGCAATATGATTATGAATTAATGCCGATACTTCATAGAATATTAGATGTTTCAGCTAAAACTATTCATTTAAGTCAAGTACCTAATTGGCCGAGAGACAGTCTTCCAAAAAGCCCCATAGTTCAAAAATTAGGATTAATTGTCATACCCATCTTGTATCCCTGGTGGTGTAGAGATTTAGAAATAGAATATGAACAATTTGGTCCATATTCACCAATAATAGCTAGTGTATTTGAAGAAATGCTTACTCAAGAGCAATGTTCCATACATGAAGAATTTCTTGAAGTACAGCCCTCAACTTTCGAAGAAAAAAATAATTTTCCAGAAATTACTGAACTTCTTATTCAGAAATTAATATCTTATAGTAATAATCCAATTCTTACGCAATTTGAATGTATAGAACTCTTTAGCATCATTTCAGTTGAGCAAGAAGCTTTCTTTAGGTCGATGAAAATTCTTCGAAAAATGACGATCATAACTGACCGACAAAAAAAGCTATTATTAAGACGTGTATTTAGGAGAATGAAAGAGATTCCACACTTAAATGGTTTCATAAATGAACGGGGGTCTGTTTATGCAAGTAAATTTATATCTGAAACAATAGATGCCTTTTACGAAGCTTTTACTAATTTAGATGTTGAATCTTTATTTAAAAATAAAAATTGAAATTTT
>DAHXPE010000254.1 GCA_027364495.1 Candidatus Heimdallarchaeota archaeon
AAAATTTCAATGTTTTTTTCTGTAATAATTGAATTTCTATTGATTTTCCTTCAAAGGACTTTTTAAATTCGTTTATTAGTAATATTTGATGGACAGTAATAAAAATTAAGATCAATAATTCTATTTCAATTAAAAAAGGAGATCTAATTTTTTATTCCATGTAATTATTGCAAATGAGAAAAAAGTCAGTTGATTAAAAATTGAAAGGAATAAAATGTTTAAGAAATAATCTTTTGATGAATTTAATATTAAAATTGAATTAATTACTAAAAATAAGGAAATAAATAGTAATGAAAACCAATTATTAAAATAAACTATCTCAAACATACTCATAATCCCTAAAATTATCATTATGGCAACCAAAATCTTTGAATTATTATTAAAGATCAGAGATTTATTAATCAGTTTTGTTAAGCTCGGATAAAATAATAATAAATACAAAGTTACAATTACGATACTAGGAATTGTATAAGTCAATTTAAGTACAGAAAATTGGGTTAATTTATCCAAAATCATCATAAAACATAATAAATATGTTATAACAAGAATGATTTTAAAAATTGAATATTTTTGAGATTGTATTTTTAGCATTTAATTAAGTCCTTAAAATTTTAATTTTGCTATTAAATATATGAATTCTTTAAGTTTTTTACTCATTTAGGATCCTATCCAATTTATTCCTCCCCATTGCTTTTCTGGCATTAATGCAAATAATCCGGCCATAAGCCAAGGGCTAGCAAGAGCAAGAACTGAAAGTGCTGGACCATAGGGTGGTATACCAAAAACCGCAACTGCAACCGCACCTTGAATTGGAAATGGAAGGTTTGTCCAACCATTATCTCCATAATTATCAGCTCCATTATCAGCTTTCAACCAGAATACAGGTACCGGAACATACTCAGCTCCTAAGCCTAACTTAACATCACCTCGTATTCTTTGACCTTGATTATAAAGGAATTCACCTCCTAATTCAATGATACATACAGCTAATATTAGAACAACAAGAAAGGACATTAATCCTCCAGTAATTGCTACGCCACCAATTTGGGTAATACCAGACCCTTCAGTGATTAACTCAGCCAATTCATTACCAAAATACATGAGGATTGTAGTTATCCAGCTTGGGTTTGGGACTTTGTTAACAATATCTGTTAAAATTTTATAAAGTGCTCCTACGCCTAAGGATAGTAAAGCGAAAAGACCTCCCGCAAAGTATGAATCAAGATTTAGCCAAAAAATATTTTCTTCTGTCAATTTTATTGTATTACAACCAATAAATGGCAAACAGGATGTATAACCACTCCAAATATACTGTTTTTCAGCAGCTATTTGATATCCACTTTCAGATTTATCAGTTAAAGCTAATATTTTGTCTCCATTAATAACAGATTCTATTCTTGACAAAAAAGATGGTAAAAGATTTGTAATTGCAAACATATTATTCTCAATGCTGTACATATTTGCTGCTGTATAAAGGCTGGCTGTAATTCCGTCTACTACCCCTGAAAAGCCAAATGATTGTTTGTTTATGTATTTAATAGCATTTGATGAATTACAAGCAATAAAAAATATTTTTGTAGTTGGTAACGAATTCACCCAATTTCCAATAAATTGCCATGTAATTTCAACATTAGAATTAAGAAAAATTCCTTTATCTGATCCATGTCCAATTATAATTAAAGGAGAATTACTACGTGAAATAATATTTGCAATTCTTAAATCATGAATATTTTTATATTGAAATCTCATAACATTGGGATAAACTTTCGCAAAAGCATCTGAAGATGCCTCTACCTCATCAGAATCACCAAAAGTAATTACTACCGGTGTGAAAAGAGGTGTTGTAAAAGCAGTTACTATCGAAGACAGTAAAAAAGTTCCACAAATTAATAATCCAAAAATTATAAGTTTTTTCTTAATGAGTTTTCTTCCTAAAAAGCAATTTCTTCCCTTTCTAATTAAAAGGTAAGCCTTCATCTTCTTTCATTTTTATAAAAATATGTAAGTAAGCCTTGCTGATACTGATACTCAATATATTTAATAATCAATAGATATGTTATATATTTAATATCCTGACTATATGCCTTTAACAATAACATTTTAGATTATTTCAGACTTCAAATTTGTAGATAAGAGTCTAGTGCTGAGCAGGTAATTAGTAACCGATTAGCTAATTTCCACTGAAAATCTGATAACACTTGTTCTTTTTCTTTCTTTTTTGAATATTTTTAAATTATATCAATATCTACATAAGAAAAATAAGAGTTGGTATTTTTTGTAAAAATAGAAGTTTAATTGCGCTTTGTTTTAATTATCATGATGACTTTCAAGTAGGTATCATTGATAAATGTCATTTTGTTTTAATAGATGTTTTTCACAATACTAGCTAAATAAATCATTATGGATGAAGCAACTGCAAACCTTGATCCAATTGCTAGACAAGATCTACTAGATGATATCTAAGTAAAATTCTATCTTTTTTCTTTTTGTCCCTGGTGAATCATTTTTCCCATCTTTCTCCTCGAATTCTCTATTATTGATTTCTTTCACGTTGCTAGCATATTTCTGAATCATTCTTTCTCTTTAAGAAATTCTTTTAATTGATCTGGTAATACATAGTAATTTGGTGAGAGATTTTTTAAAGTACTTGGAACTTTTTCCCAAAATCGATAAATTAATACCAATGAGATAATATTTATCGTTAAAAACCAATATGGTAAAATTAAAGAAATTCTATCAAATATTCCTTTTAGACTCGATGTATTTGCATACCCTTGGTTTTGATAATAGGACAAGGGAAAAAAATAACAAATATAGAAAAATGCTACTACCAAGAACATCATAAATACAGATTTAGTGTCCAAAATACGACAATATTGTCCAAACCTCTTTGATACTAGCTCTTTTCTATCAATTTTAATTCAAACTTCATGATTTTTTTTTCAAGCAACTTCACTTAAACCTGTACTGATTTTTTGAGAAATATTTATTGATAAATCGTCAAATATTATTGTCTTGGTCAACTTATTTATATTTGCTAAATCTTCCATTTTTTTTATCACGCTATAAAAAATTTTTACTTTAAAGCATAACCGTTATTATTTGGGTAAAGGTTACTTATAATTGAATGAATTGCATTTTTCAATTCATGCATATTTCTACCGAATTTCCTTTCATTAATGATTGCAAAAAAATTCATATCAGTATCAGGTAGATAAGTTCCTCTTGCAAAGGAACCACTCATAAAGAGGTGAGGGTGAACCATATAAATTTTAGAAAGAATTCCTATATTTGAGCCAGTATTATTTTTTAGCCAGTATTGAGTTTAATGAAAAATTAGAAAATATACTTGCAAAGACAAATACTGTTGATTGTAATATTCCAAAAATATTTATTTTTTGCATGATTCAGACCTAAATCAATTCTTTTTATGTATACAAATTGATAATGTTATCAAAATCATTTAAAGGGGAAAATGAAAATTTAATTTTTAAAATCATTTGATTTGCTTTTTTAGAGGTTGATATCCGCAAATTTTACAGTATTCAAATTTCATGCTATAGGTATTACCACAATTTGGACAATAATTCAGATATACAATGAAATAATTTTTCCTAATTTTAATTTTTCCTGTTATAGTATGATAATAAAAATATTCCTTTATTTGATTGCTCCAGATATCGTAAAGAAATAATACTGGGATAAAAAGAAGCATTAGAAAACATACTAGATGAATAAGTAAGTAACCTCTCGTTCCTCCATATACTACCAATAATGTTCCATAAACTCCCAAAAAAACAATACATTCTAGTTCAGAGGTCTGATCTGATATTGTTCCAGTTCTAAAAAATTTTTGCATAATTTCTTTTGTCCAGTCTAGTGATAGTCCTTTCTTAATTGCAAAGGTTTCATATAAAGGTAGACAAAAGAATAACATAAAAAAATCTAAACTTAATCCAAATCCAAATAATAAGAAAAAAATACCAAAAATATCGCTCATTAAAGCAAAATTAATTCCTATAAGCATCGATATTGCTAAAATAAATGTTAGCCATTCATTTGATTCATATTTAGAATGAGACTCATTTGTTATGGAATATTCCTTAACTAGCATATTTATTGTATCTTTTTCTCTCAAAAAATAATCGAACTTTCCCTCTCTTAATATTTGCAGTGTTCTTGAACTGTTTTTTCCAAAAATCATCTCCCAAATCAGCAGTGTTACAAGGATCCAGACAATTGTTATACAGCAAATTAATAAGTATGCTATTATGAATTTTATGCATGGATCTTGTAGTGATGGATCAATAATTGTAATATAATCATTTACTATGAACCCTGTTACCAGTATAGGTGATGAACAAATAAAAAACAATGTATGTAAAATTGATTGTCTAAGAGCTTTTGGTGAAAAATCAATTGGCTGAAAAGGCAACATATCTAAAAAGAATGGTCCAAAAGGTATTAGGATTGGTGCTATTAGTAATAATGTTGTTATTAAACTCTCTAAAAGATTAAAATTTGGAATTTTAAGTGTTGTATTAAGTGCAGGTATGAATATTGCTCCTATAATGAATAACCATGTAAATATTACCATTGAAAATGTATAATGTCCATGCGTTGTTGTGGTTTTAAGTCTTGGATTATCTAGTCCTACTTTGTTCAAAATCTTTTATCCTTTTCTCTCTTGTGTGTTTTCTAAGAAATAATCTTTATAAAATAGTAATTATTGCTCTATTTCAAATATATACACTATTTCTTTATTTAAATATGTTTCAAAAGCGGAAATTTTCCGTTCTCACTTAAAATTTTCAATCTTAGAGAAAACCTAGTATTTAAACGATTGTATTAATTAGATGAAATGACAGATATTCATCTAAAACTTTCTAAAATGCCTTTTCCATTTAATGTCAAGACTGGTTAGAAAGATTGTCTTACCCAATTTACCACTCACCCATACAATCTCTGGCAGGCTCAGACTGGTTTTGGTAAAACTCTTTTATCCCTTTGCGCTACTCTTCCGTCCTTTCTTGATCCTAATCATCCTGTCAAACAAATTACTATTTTTGTCTGCACTAAAACTCAAATCTTCCGTTTCTTTGATGATGCTAAAAAGATCGCTGGTAGCTACTTTACCCACTACTTAGTATCAATCTCTATTTACGTCAAATTGACTCTTCTAATCCCTTTCTCGCTATTCCGCTTATATCTACTAATGAACTTTCTTCAATTACTAACGATGAAGAAATCAAAAAAATTGATCGAAGATTAGTCTAATGTCCACTCCTTAAACAACCCAGTCTTTCCGATACTGAGTTAACCTGTATTAAAATGAAGTTGTTTGAATTTGCTCTTCGTGGAGGAGCAGATTATTTTCGTTGTAAAAAATTTTCCTATTAGGGGAAAGGATTAAAATTTTATTCTTTTATTAATTTAATTTTCATTATCTAATTTCGTGTACTTGGAAAGTCCACGTTGTTGTTTTCTACCCCAGAAAGATTCTGACCTGTTTAGAAATGTTTTTATTTTACATTATAATTAATAAATAATGCAAACCAAAATACTAATATTTTTATTTGTATCAGCAATAATTATAAGTGGGAGCTTAGTAGTAGCGTATCTTTCAATAATTAATAATCCGAATCAAAAACAAGAGCTATTTATTACATCAGTTTCAAAAGGATCAAAAACTGACTCTGGCATTGAGTTACTAATAAATGTAACATTTTATTCACCAACTTCATTTAAAATTTTCAACAGTCCTTATGTTGGACCTTGTCTGGGTTCTACCAAGTTAATAAATGAAACGAATTGGGGGATGAATGAATCATTAATTTATGCTTGCCCATTCATTTCTAATAATGTCAATACTTTTGGACCTGGAACTTATAATACCTCCTACCCAATCTTTCTTGTTCCATTAAACGATAACTCAAATGTTGCTTTTCCATCTGAACTTCAGCTTCAAGTATCGACTATGCATGCAGAATTTTCCAGTCCTATTTTCACAGCTAAATTTTAAGAATAAAACTTGTATTTATATTAGTCGCTTATAGGACTAATAACGTCAATGTCGCTCTAACGCCATCTATCATTCTTATTTTATGAAAGATTGTTTCTTTCAATTGTTTCATATCCTCTTCTTCAACGAGTATAATAATGTCATATACACCGAAGGTTCTAAATGCTTCTTTTACAATTAAAAAATCTTTTATTTTTAGTAAATTGTCATCTTCTTGTCCTGTTTCTGAATTCAATAACACAAAACCTTTAGTCATAGTAGCGATTTTTCCATTTTTTTTTTT
>DAHXPE010000262.1 GCA_027364495.1 Candidatus Heimdallarchaeota archaeon
ATACTGGTAAAATTAAAAAAACCTCAAACATTAATATCATATCACTTAAGATGCTTAAAGGAATTAGGGTTAGTTATAGGGAAAAAAGCGGATGACGATGGAAGAAAAACCTTGTACTCTCTTCATGCACCTAAAGAAGTTCAAGCTTTATTTGCCTTAGCAGAAGATTACATCCGAGTTCATGGTAACTGTGGTTCCACTCCTTGTAATTTAGAAAATTAAGCAAACAATTGAACTATTAATTGAAAAAAGCCGAGAGAAGTTCCAAAAACACCTTTTTCTTGCTTGAGAAGTGGTTTTTCTAGGGTTTCTAGCTATCAATATAGATTAAAATCTTACAAAAAAACGATATTTTAGTTGAAACTAGATGTTCTTTTAAGTTTCTTCTAGTACTATGGTTATAGATACCTATGGTTGTCCAGTCTCCAGATTTCTTAAATTTTATTTCAATTTATCAAATTCTTTCAACCTTTTTTTTCTTTTCACCGTTAATAATTTACTACTTTAAATCAAAATCATTTCAAATAGAGCTTAAACTTAAACATTTCATTATTATAATCGGATATTCTTTACTTGGTGAAATAATCTTTTTAGCAATCGAATATATTAGCCGTGAACCAGGTACTGGTCCAGGATATGGATTAAACATCCTTCAAACACCAAGCGAATTTATGATTGTTAATTTATTTTTTTTATTTTTCTATTTTATGTTCCAATCTTATTCTTGGAACATAATATTTGCACATGAGATAATTATACCAACTGAATCATCTCATGACCATTTAGTTGCGATTTTAAAAAAGACAAATGACTTGATGGGTGGAAAATTGTATCGTATGACCAATCAGAATGATGCTGAATATTTCCTCCCTGGCTCTTTCTATACGAGGTTTGACCAGTTCATTCAAGAAATAGATGATCCCAAAGGATTTAAAGTTATTTTAATTCATTCTTCACGAAATTTAAGATATTTATCATTATTTCAAACAATATTAATTATTCCATTAATAATAGCGAGATCGAACCAAATTCCGGTGCAACAAAATTGGTATGCTTCTAAAATGTTAATAATAACGGTCACTTTAACCTCATCACCAACCCAAATTGATGTTGTTTGGTGGTTTCTTATCGTGGGACTTCTCTTTTTGTTCTATGGACTAACTTTAGGTTCTTCCAGCGAAAACGTTCTTTTAAAATACGAAGAAACCTTCAAAAAAACACGTATTGAGCAAGCACTTAATTTGCCTTCTTTTAATTTAAAAAAGCCTGATTTATCGTTAAATGGAACAAAAGAAAAATTATCAGATAAAAAAGATTCGGCAACAAGTAAATTAGAGGAAGAAAAACGTAAACGTGTGGATGATGTAATGGGTATTCTTAATCCTAAAAAAGAGGAAGTAAAACAAATGGATCCGGATGTTTTACGTCTCGAAGCCCTTATCTTCACGGTAAGAACAGTTTTACAAGCTACCCCTACACATAGACAAATTACTTTAACGGAACTATATGATTATTTTAGTAAGAAAGTTAAAACCACACCAGAAGAAATAGAAAGTATTGTATTTGGTCTTATTCAACGTAAAGAAGTAGATGGGTCTTATAATATCTGGGATAAAATTTATTCTGGTGGAACTCCAGCTAGACGATTCGTTGATAGAAATCTTGAATATGCAGAGGATTTGAAAGGAGAGTTATCAACTATAAAGGTTAAAGCTGATGGATCTGTTGAATTTTACTTTAAAACAGAAGATGAAACTGAAGAAGAACCATCAAAAGACGAGGAAGAGGAGGTTGATGAGGAAGGCAAAAAGGTTGATAAATTCGATTCATTTTAAAAATTTATTTTATTTCTTAAGTTTAAAGCTCAATTGATAAATTTTTTTGTCTTAAATATCTCATCTTTTTTAAAATTTTAATCTATTTATCTTTTTATTTGAAAAATACTCCTTTACAACAATTTATTCGAAAAGTTAAGTCTAAAATCAACTATTTCTCAATTTTTTTCCAAAAAACTGCATATTCAATATAAATAATTCCAAAATAAAAGATAAAAACAGAAGATTAATCCGTAACAAGCAAATTTATAAATATTTATTACCACTAAAAAGTAAATTTCATCTCTTCAAAAAGTCAATTAAAAGAAAAATTTATCTTTATTTAGAGGAGAGAACCTAGTTAGAAGGAAAATCCAAAAGAACCTCTTCAATTTATCTCGGACCAGAAAACAAAATACGCCAATTAAGCACTAGATCTTTCCCAGAAAACTTGCAGTATGAACGTATGGATTTTGGTTTATAAATGGCATTATTCAAAATTGCTGCCAAATAGATCTTTTTAAGACTACGATGGTGCCAATCAGGAAGTAAATCTCAAATGACTTTATGGTTTGAACATGATTATTTTTCTAATCTATTCACAATTAATCCCAAAATTTTGAATTCACAAAAATATTGGAATCATTTTCAATATTTCAAGGAAGAAAATATTGAAGAAATAGAATAAAAATTACTAAAAGAGGTAATCAAAAGGTACAAGTCAAATTTGAGAATATTAATGTTCGACGCGACAAATTTTTTCACTTTTCTTATTTATCACGATCAAGATGATTTAGTTCAGAACGGTTATTCTAAAGAGGGAAGAGCAAACTTACGTATAATTAATGTCTCAAAGCTTTCAACACTAGATGACAAATTCCTCATTTTAATATGACTTATAAAAGAAATACACAAGATGCAAAGCATTTCAAATTAGATATTTCAAAAATTCATATACGATTTGATCAATATGAACAATAACTCTCTTCTTTGTCCTCATATTTGATCGAGGAAATCATCCACAAAGGCCTTCAAACAAATAGTTGATCTTAAACTACCTTTCATAGCTTCACTACGTAATTCAACACAAAAAGATTTCTTTGAAATACCGTAATATCCTTTTATTTCAATAGAGCTCAAAATGATAAAAAGAAAGCTCTTTATTACTCCATGCAAAAGGGAGGTTATAACAAAAATATAATAGTATACCTTACATTGGATTTAAAGAGACAAAATAAACATAGAATTCTTTTTAATAAAAAATTAATTGCAAAACAAGAGAACATAAAAAATTTTTAAAAGAAAGGCTTATAAGAAAAAATGGCTTTCGCAAGAGAATGTAGAAAAGAAATTACAAAGATTCATTGGCAAATTTCCGTTTAAAGACATTATAAAGTATGAAATAACTTGAGAGTTTGCTAAATTGAAGGTAACTGTAACAATTATGGAAGAAGTGAAAGTAAAATACATTTCTTCACGTAGTAGATCAATACTCTTCACCAATATATCAACCTGGGAACCAATCACAATGATCCAAGTTTTTCGTGGTAAGTACATAATTGAGGATATTCTCAGACGTTCTTAAAAATACATATTATTTATCCATTAGACCAATGTATCATTGGAACAACACTTGTATCCGATTTCACGTCTTTTGCTGTTTTTTAGGTCTCTTGTTACTCTCTTCTACGCAAAGAACTCAAACAAGAATCAATTCAAACATTATATAATGAAATGTTTGATTTTTTAATTCCAATAAAAGTAGCTAAAACTAATTTGTCTTCTAAGGAAAAAACATTAATAAAATTCGACAGGATAAATTAAAAAGCCAAGGAATTCTTTGATACCCTCAAATTAAAATCGTTTTTGTCAGAATAAAAAGTCCTTTTACTGTAAAGTCAAGATTTTATTCTTTTTTTTCCATTTCCAATATAAAATAATAATTCAAATCATAACTCTCCGAAAGTATTTTATTCACTATAAATAAACTATGTGCAACTCCAATAACGATGAAAAATTCCTAAATTAGAGTATCTTAATTCTGTATATTTCATGTGTTGTCAGATTCTTTTCCTTTTAAAGGAAAATAGAATTATTACGAAAAATTGTAATTAGGGTGCACTTATTTTTGGAATAAAATATGGGCAGAAAATGGTTTAATTTTGGTCATAATAATTATAATTTATTAAATTATTACTTAAATTAGCTGTCATTTCTTTCATTAATTGCTTGCAATACTTGAAAAAAATTTCATTTTGAAGATTGTTAAGTGATTTAAAAAACAGGTGATGTAATGAATTTTCTAAAAAATCGGAAAATAATATTTCTGTTATTTATACAGTTATTTGTTTTGAGTAGCATGATTTCTTCTCCAATAACACCTACTCAAGCTAAAACAAATACGAGTAGTATAACAGATTCTCAAGTTCTAACTAGTATGCAAAACGCAGATTTAGTAGCCATTTATGATAAAAATGCCTCTAATAACATTAAAATTGATGGAATAATGAGTCCCCATGAATACCCAGAGAGTTTCTATTCCAATTACACTGGAATGACTGTTGCAATGGCTTATAATGGAACATCAATGTTCGTTTTTGTAAGTGCCCCGACAGCAGGATGGGTTGGTGTTGGTTTCAATGATCTTGGTTATGGTATGGTTGGTGGTGATCTAAAAGTAGGTTGGGTGAATGACTATGTTCCTGCTTCAGTCAATGGTCCATACGTAGCTCATAATGTCAATGCAACCATAGGTGACTACTATGCCTCAGGTTATACACAACCTATCCAAAGTCCCGTTGATGATATTGGTGCAAATAATGGTACTCAAACATTATATGTCAATGGAGCTCAAGGTGTAAACACAACTAATTTAGAATTTGTTTTCCCTATGAACGATAATAATACAAATAATAATCCAATAACAACAAGCCCAATATGTGATAACCAAGCAACAGGACAATGTACAAATCCTTTAATAACTCCAGCAAAAATTTTAACTCCAGGACAATCTTACTCTTTACTTTTGGCATATGGTCCTAATCAAGATGAAATCGTTAATGGATTTCCTATCCCACATGATTCTCTTGGTTCGAAGCATGTCAATAAAACTATTGCAACACTCTATATTGCACCTGAAAATATTTTACCAAGAACTGATTCAAAAATATCTTTCAGCTTAACACAAGCAAATGGTTCTGGTTATACGAATGATACTATATTCACTGGTACAATTAATCTAGCTGAAGATAATGGTACCCCAATAGTAAATGCTTCGGTTGGAATTTATCAACTTACTTTAATTGGTACACTTAACTTAGTTACTGGTGTAACAGATGCAAATGGACAAGCAAAATTAAATTTCACGCTTGATCAAGAATATTCTTCAGCAGTTTACGTTCAAGCCCAATTTTTAGGAAACATTCAGTATAAAAAAGCTAATTCGCTATACAGTAATTTCCAATTCATAGGATCAGTCCCGACAACTCAAGCTCCTTTTTTAATTATACCCACGAGTTTTGATTTTATTGTACCTTGGTTAACTGGCTTTGGGGTTATTGCAACAGTCGGTGGTATATGGATGGCATTTGGATTTGTAATTTATACTGCTATATTTAAAAACGCAGTTCAACCTAATGAAAAAAAATCAAATAAAGGCAATTAATCATGAAAACTACTAGAAGATCATTTATGAAAATGCTATTAATAGGAGGGGCTGCTGCTGGGAGTTTATTAACTCTTAACGCCCTTCCAGGCGTAAGCTTATCTAATATAACTGGTTCCCCAGGCCATATTGAAACTGGGGATTATGGTATGGTAAATACACAAGACCAAGATAATCCCCTACCAAATGATGGAAACATTGCGTTTGGAATGGTTATTGATTTAAACAAATGTGACGGCTGTCAAACAGACAAAGTCTATTCAGCTCCCTTAAATGGTGGTAATGGTGGTTATGAACCAAGATGTACTGCTGCTTGCAGAACCATGCACAATGTCCCACCAGATCAAGAATGGATGAAAATCTTCTATTTACAAGATAATCCTATGACTGCTGGCTATTATTTCCCAAGGCCATGCATGCAATGCCAACGACCACCTTGTGTTCGTGTTTGCCCAGTCGGTGCTGCTTTTGCACGACCATTAAATCATGATGGGACTGGTCCCGGTGACGGTTTAGTTTTAATTAAATATGGACGATGTATTGGTTGCAGAACCTGTATGGCTGGCTGTCCTTATGAAGTTCGTTATTTCAACTGGGCTCAATATGAACCAGGAACCAAAGATTGGAGAGGAGATGCAAGTCTTTTTAAATACCACAGTCCAATGTATGCTACCAAAAGAACCCTTGGAACCGTTGAGAAGTGTGATTTTTGCGGTCACTTAGGGTATGCTGGTAAAGTATCAGCATGTGCTCAAGCTTGTCCAAAAGGAGCTATTTATTATGGTAATTTAAAAGAAAATGCCGTAACGAATTCAAAACTAGAAACTCTCCAAGTACGGGAGACAATTACTCAAAAATCTGGTTTTAGAATGAAAGAATCATTAGGCACCCATCCAAGGGTTTATTATTTGCCTAAGTCACAATAAATAAGGAGTGTCAAAAAAAATGCCAACTGATACTACAATCTTTCAAGAACGAAGATATCAAAATTTATTAAATAGTATGAGACCGACACCAACCTTCGGTTTAGTAGCCGCTGCTTTAACCTTAGGCATTTTACTCGGTGCCAGTGGATATGTTCTACAATTACTCAATGGATTAAGTGAGACTAACTTAAATTATAGACAATTCTGGGGAATGTATCTGATCAATTTCGTTTTCTTCATAGGTATTGCCGAAGCTTCAGCATTAATTTCAGCTATTTTACGTATTACAGGAGCTGGCTGGAGAGCACCCATAGTTAGATTAGCGGAATCAATTACTATATTTGCTGCTATTGTCGGTGCATCTATGATCTTAATTGATATGGGAAAGGTTGATAGACTTTTTAATATTATTTTCTACTTTAATTTAACCAGTCCCATAGTTTGGGACTTCGTAAGTGTAAGTACTTATATATTCGGATCTGGTCTTTTCTTATTTCTGCCTATGATACCGGATAATGCTTTTCTCAGAGATTACTACAAAGAACAAATCGATGCTAATACCAAAAATGGAGTTTCATCCTCACTAATACTTCAAATTCGATATCATTTCCATAAAATTTTAGGACTTAACTGGACCGGTACAGAAACTCAAGTAAAAAGATTTGATAAAGCTATCAAAATAATGTCCATTATTATTATCCCAGTTGCGGTTTCCGTACATACAGTTGTTTCTTTCGTCTTTTCTATGCACTGGAGACCTGGATGGCATAGTAGCATTTTTGGACCTTATTTCGTAGTTGGTGCTATCTACAGTGGAGTAGGGGCCATAATTGTCGCAATGGCTTTATTCAGGAAAAGATACAAATTAGAAGAATTTATTACTGAAAAATCATTTATTTATATGGCTTATATTCTTGAAGCCTTTGCTATGATGTATCTTTATACAACAGTTTGTGAATACCTAACTTCATCCTACACAGCTTTTGAAGATGAAGCACCAATATTACAACAAGTTTATTATGGTCAATATGCTTGGGGGTTCTGGTTTTTCCTTATAATCGGAATGTTTGTACCAATGTTTCTTGTGGCTATTCCGCAAACGCGGCATTCAATATTCTGGATGACCATTGCAGGTTTGAGTGCGGTCTTTGGATTGTGGGTAAAGAGATTTATCATTGTTGTTCCAACTGTATCAGCACCAATTTATTCTGATCCATGGTTAGTTTATATACCTTCGTGGGTTGAACTAGGAATTACATTAGCCGGAGCATGTGGCCTCATATTAATGTATATGGTATTTTCCAAATTATTCCCAATCGTTGCTATTTACGAAATGCACGAATATGAGGTAGATCTCAGCAAGCATTCTAAGATGGAACAGCTCTATGATGAAGCTAAACAATCTGCCGTAGCTGTTCCAAACGATTAAAAATAAAATTTTTTCTAAAATTTTCTTCTTTATTTTTAACTCCTTCTCTTTTATAAGTCAATCCTTAATTTCACTTTTATATTTAACTGATATATTAATTAATTTTGAATTCGAATATTAAACTAAAATTAGAATAATATAAAGATTTTTAACTTTAAAATCATCTTTTTAAATAGAAGTTAATTTTCTTAATTATAATAAAATAAGAAATATTACGAAAAAAAAGTGATAAAATGTTTTCATTAGGTCCTATGGAAATCGCATTTTTTTTAGGTATCGTTCTATTATTATTTGGACCGGATAAGATCCCTCAAATAGCCAAATCAGTAGGAAAAGCTACTCGTGAATACCAAAAAGCTTTGAAAGATGTCACTAATTCAGGTGATAACTTAATGAATGATATGAAAGGTAGTTCAACAGGTCTAGATTCATCTTCATCAAGCTCTTCTAATGCAAATCCTCCTGATAAACAAATTAGTCGTGAGGAAGCTATTATTCAACAAGCTCAAATGCTTGGTATTAATACTAATGGCAAGACCATCGACCAAATTGTTGATGAGATTCTTTCCAGAAATTAAGATTAAAACATGGTTTTTTAGTTGGTAATTGGCTCCATTATAGAATTTTTTTCCAGCTATTTTGTGTTCAAATTAGATTACTGCTTCAAAGGATTCATAGAGGACAATAAATTTTAATAAAATCATGTCTCTTGTCGTGTTTTTAAATGAAACAATTTTAGCCTCTCCTCTTTTTGATAATATTGACTCTTCTATAAATGTTGAAAGAAATAATTATCTTTTAATGTTTAATTCGGCCTTTTTTCTACATTT
Organism: Candidatus Heimdallarchaeota archaeon; assembly: GCA_027364495.1. The sequence continues at coordinate 8,664 of DAHXPE010000262.1, forward strand.
TCATGGTGGATTGCTTTATGCTCTACTGACGATGATGCTTTGAAGATGCTATAAAATATTATACCGAAAAAACCGGATATCGCGAATAGAATAAAACCAGCGATCATAAAGGGGAAAAATACCAAAAATGGCCAACCAACGAAGATAATTAAATCAATTGCCAATACGCCATAAGAAAACTTTTCTTTAAATGTCATAGACTCACATCAGGCTATACTAATTGTTGTGGAGATATTTAAGTATTCCTACTTTACTTTTAGGTTCACCTCTACTTCCTTGAGCCATTTAGTCTTGTCTAAAAAATTTTTCCCTTTCCATACTTTTAAGAAACATGGATTTTAGCAAATACTTGATTTATTTTGTTAGAAAAGCGTTTAGCTAATTTTGATCCAACATCCGATGATCTTATTAATCATGCAGCTGAATTAGTTATACGTTTACGTAATATAATGATTGTTTTTAGTTTAACTATGTTAGGTGTTATATTTGGCTCAGCATCATGGCTTGAATTAGATTTCTCAGCTCCTTACAGACCCATAATTCTTGATATTGTTGATTTCATTCTCACCTATGCAACTAACCAGATCAACGACCAAAGTTTTCGTATTACTATTGGATCACCTCTTGATGTGATTTCTCAGATATTTATTATCGCTGTAATTGTTTCCTTCATTATCGATTACCCTTTTATTATCTACCAACTATTTCTTTTTATAGCTCCAGGTCTTTATCCTTATGAAATGAGAATATTTAAAAAATTAACATTTGCAGCTACGGGTTTATTTGTTTTTGGAGCAGGTTTTGGTTTAGAACTTATTCCAACAGTCACTAATGCTCTTGTTGGGTTAGGAAATTTATTAAATTTCCCTAAATTGGTCCAATTTTATAATTTAGGTGATGTTATCAATTTTATGATCTGGAATGTTGTCGCAGTAGGACTAATATTCACATATCCTATACTTATTATTACTTTAGTATTCACTGGAGTTCTGACGGTTGAAGATCTTCAAAAAAGGAGACGACATGTAATAGCTGCATTATTTGGTATTACAGCACTTATCACTCCAGATCCTACGCCAATTTCTATGATTGTTTTAACAATCCCATTGCTTTTCTTATATGAAATAACAATAAATTACTCATATAAAATCCAAAATTCGGCTGATTTTATAGAACTACGTAATAAAATAAAGGCTCAATGGGCAACATCACAGAAAAATATCCTTGAATACGGCAATACCTAAAATTTTTATCTGAGCAATTTTTTTCTTATATTGGTCTAATAATTAATTTTTCAAAAGATTTTTTTGCACCATTATTTAGCGCTAGTTAGCTAGTGATTATTCTTTTTATAGTTGATTTTAAGTATGTCAGAAATTTCGGTAGAATCCATTAAAAATGTTTTAAAAGAAGTTATTGATCCGACGTTTGAAAAAAATTTAGTAGAATTGGACCATATCAAGGACATTTCTATTGCCAATAATTCCATACAGCTTACAATTGTTATGAATACCTATTCATCTTTTCATAAAGAAATTAAAAATTCAATTAAAGAAAAATTATCTAAATTTAATTTTAACTCTATTTCAATTCAAATTCAAGTTGAAATAACAAAAGTTACACCAAAATCAGATTACGGTCCACCTGGCATGATGGCTCAAGACATGATGCCTAAAATCAGACAAATAATAGGTATTGCAAGTAATAAAGGTGGTGTAGGTAAATCGACAGTCGCTGTAAATATTGCTTGTGCATTAAAACAGCTTGGGGCTAAAGTTGCTATTTTAGATTTGGATTTATATGGTCCAAACATTCCAACCATGTTTGGTGTATCCACACAACGAGCTCATTACGAACAGAAAGGTATTAATCCAGATGATGGAATGATTCAAGTAATTGAAAAATATGAAATGCCTTTAATGAGTGTTGGCTTTATCCTCCCTACTGATGATACTGCTGTCGTTATTAGAGCTCCTCTAGCTAATCAATTAATTAATGAATTCATGACTGAAGTTGATTGGCCTGAAGCCGATTATCTCATTGTCGATTTACCTCCTGGGACAGGTGATATTCCATTAACCATGGCTCAACAATTACCAAATGCTAATATTGTATTTGTTACTACTCCTCAAACTGTTGCATTAGCAGATGTCTATAAAGGTATTAAAATGTTTCAAGAGCCTGAATTGAACATTCCGGTTATTGGAATTATTGAGAATATGAGTTATTTCATTGGTGATGATGGTAAAAAATATGAAATTTTCGGTCAAGGTGGTGGAAAAAAAGCAAGTGAAGATTTTAAAATAAATTATTTTGGTCAGATTCCTCTTGTACAAAAGATCAGAGAGCAAGGCGATGCTGGGAAGCCTATTGTTCTCGAAGATCCAGATCACGCAGTTTCTAAAGAATATATCACCATTGCTGAAAAGATTGCTATTGAAGTTGCAAGAAAAACCTTAGAAATAAATCAAAAACGACCAAAGGATTTTGTCTTTGAGCCAATTGATCTGATGTAAAAACTCCTATGATATTTTTTCTATCTTTATAATAACGCAATTAAGTTCAAACTATCTCAAAAATAATTAAGTATATCATTAAAAAAATGATGAACTATGAAAGAAAAGGTTTTCGCTTCTTGTGTGATTCTAATTTTTATGGTTCCACTTTTACCAACTTTTGTTGTAAATGCTAAACCAGCTACCATTTATCCTTATCCTAAAATTGATGGTTTTTGGTCCCCCGGTGAATGGCCTTCATCAATCATCCAGACATATGATTTCAATAATTTAAAACCAGTTCAATTTGGATATCGAATTAATGCTACGGATATTTTTATGACTATGAGATATAAAGATACGACCCCAAGTTTCTATGGAAAATCCTGTAAAAGTCCTATTTATACTGTTTGTTCAGACGGGATTGCTGTTGATTTTGATATAAATGGAGATCAGTCATATATGGGATCAAAAAGTAGTCCTGATGATGCTATATTCGTTGGAATTGAAGGCAATTACTCAATTGATGCTTATATGCAGGGTATTGGTAATCCGATTGTTTATGACACTCAAGTTGGTGGAGTGAATAATACATTCGGAAGATTTTCCTACAATACCACTGACCAGTATTATACTTATGAGATGGTAAAAGCGCTTAAAAGTGGTGATACTTTAGGTCACGATATCGAGCTTAATCAAGGTGACTCAATTTATATCATGCTTGCTTACTGGAATAATCTCCCTCCAAGGACTGAAATTAGTGGATATTCACCATGGATCAAAATCACTATAACTGATCCTCTTAATACTCCAAACGATAGTTTTAATGCCTTTTTACCCATTTTTATTGCTGGGTTTGCCGCTATGACATTAATAGTTAGTATTTTTGTTATAAACAAGTTTCTTTTTAAAAAATAGCTTTTATTTCAACATTTATTATCTTTTTTTCTTTCATTCTGAAAATAGTGTTATTAAAAAATTTCATTAGTTGTTTTTTTAAATTTTTTAGACCTCAGTATATTTTTTTATTAAAAAAATGGTTGCTATAATTGATATTTAGAGATTAGAAATAATAATTTCATTTTTTACGCTGAAAATACAATTTATCTTTAGAAGTATATTTAAAAAATGCAAAAAATCTCATTAATGCTAATAAAGGATAAACAGCTAGTCCAGTAATACCTAGAATTAAATATACTGTTATTTCATCTCTAAGAGGTTCATTTACCAGTAAAGCTACTAATAAAACAGCAACAAATACAAACCCAAAGACTATATCAATAAAAATCATAGCATATTGAACATTTATTCCAAACACTAAAGGTTGGATCGCGTATAAACTAAATGTTTGGTCAATAATTGTAGTTATTACTACTCTCATTAGCTGGTTCCTTGTCATTCCCATAAACATTCCAAAACCAAAGAAAAATCCAACTAATATTGGTAAAATTGAATTCCTTTTTCTCTCTGAATATAATATTCTGGCATATTTAATTATCAAAGACAATAAAAATATCCAAAAAAGAAAATTAGCTATTAATATAAATAAATTAATAAAATCATCTGAATTAGTTATAAAATTAGATAACAACAAAAAAATGAATGATAGAAGCAAATACATAGTTAAATTAATATCGTTATTCTGGAGATCTACTTTAAACTTTTGATTAGAAAGGAAAATCAATAATAATAAGACCAATACTTGTAATAATATAAAATTAATATTTTTTGAATAGAGTATTATCGGATCCGAA
>DAHXPE010000271.1 GCA_027364495.1 Candidatus Heimdallarchaeota archaeon
GAAATTTAGCTTTAAATTTCAATAAGGCTTTTAAACATGTCTTAGAGTCAGAATGGAATGGAAACATTAAAATCTTTGAATCAAAAGGTCTGCAATTCATAGATTTACTTAAAGAGAGTCTTTTTTCAACTAATGGTTAAAAAGAAGTTATTTTTTCAAAACTAAAATATAACCTTTCATGTCGGTTTCTGCTGAATTAATTGGAATTGCCTTTACCATATAATCCTGATTATTAATTTTGATTGTTCCTTCTTGCATCATATTAGTTTCCATCGCTAACTTTCCAAAGCAATCTTCCCAGTTCTTTTGACCATTATTGAATAAATCATAGCAATAAATAGGTTCTTGACCTATCGTTATTCCATCATTAAAATCAGAGATAGTTTTGTCGTTAGCCATTATGACTTTGAAGTCATTACTAACAATGGTAATATAAGAATCCGTAAATAAATTTAATATTTTAGAAATTGAGTCTGAATTCAAAAGTTGGTCTTCGGCTAATTTTAAAAGTGTCAAATCTTGGAAATTAACTGTGAATTGATTCTCTTTTTCTGGAAAATGAGCAAACTTAAAAAGAAAAACCTTTCTTTTATCATCAGAATTTTTAAGAACAATTTTTTCTGAATATGATCCAGTAGTGACATTCAGATTTTCGAAAACAGTTTTAAAGAAGTTTCTGAATTCTTCTTCATAGTCTGAAAAAGGATAGAATTTGAATAGATCAGCCTCAATAAGAGATTCCTGAATTTCATTTATGCGTGATAAATAAATGTTATTCGATTGTTTAATTATAATTTTACCATTATTTTTTTCAATTTTTAAGATATAAGGACCATAATAAAAATTATTCTTTAGTTCTGTCTTATAATATAAATTAGAAACACCCATTTTACGTGAAATGATTTTATTTTTTGCCTCAAGTGTTTTTAGCCATTTGGAAAGAGTATTTCTATTAATTTCAAGCTGTTGAGCAAGTTGGTGAGTATTCAATCCATGAGGATTACGTTCAAGTAGTTCTATAATTACTTTTTCCATGCCCTCTGGAGTATAACGCTTTGAATATTTTGATTGATCAGAACTACTTTCCATAGATTATTCCGTGGTTACGTTTAAAGCCATTATTTCAAGAATGATTTCTTTAAAAGCTTCTATAACAAATTCACCCGTTTTAGCTGAGACAAAATAGTGTTTAAAATCTAATTTACCAGTAATGGAATCAAACAAATCTTTAGGAATATCATTATGAAGATCAGATTTATTACCAAGGAGAATACAAGGCACCTCATGACCAATATTCTCAATAGCTTCATTATACCAGGATTCAAGATTGGAAAAACTTCTAGGAACTGATACATCATAAACGAGGATAATGCCTTTAGAACGATGATAAAAATCTGCTCGAAGTTTTTTCCAATAATCTTGACCGCCAAGATCATAGACTAATAGGGAAATCTCATGATCCTGACCATTAAAGTTAACATTGAATGTATGGTTAAACAAATCAATACCTATTGTCTCATTATAACTATCTTGAAACTTGTTTTCAATGCACCTATGGATAAGAGACGTTTTACCGACACTTCCATCACCTATTAAAACAAGTTTATAAGTAAAATTTGTCAAATTTATTTATTCTTCCTATATTATTATATGAATTGTTATTGTCAATTTTTTCATAACTTATATTTGTAACTTAATTTAATGATATTAAATTTGTAAATGATAAAATTTTTTTATACATGCATATTCTATGATTAAAATACCTTTTAAGGTCTATTTTCATTTTATTATTTCTCAAATTAGTATTATCTTAATATGGGATTTTTATCATGTCAAAATTTGAAGAAATAGAAAAGACTAGTCTTTTCATGTCTGTTTTCTCTCGTTTAGATGAAGAATCTGGCAATTTTATGAACCAACCAGCGATTCTTGGTGGTGAGGGGTACTTTGAGGACGAAAATGCTAAAGATTCCGTTGAACATGCTTTCGGCCAGTTGAATTTACCCGATTTATTTCAACAATTTGATTTCGTACTTAATGTTGCGTTCTATTTGCCTTTTAAGCTTCGTGAAGATCTCAAAATCAGCCCTAATTATTATATTGTCAAATCTAAATATGAAAGTATTTATGCTATGTATCTTATTTTAACTCCCTATTCTGATCTTAATATTACTGCTCTTAATACTGATCTGAGTGATTTAGTTGTTGATTATTCTGGTGTTGCTAACAGAACAGCTATTTCTAGTGCTAACAAAGAAAAAAAATCTCGGTTAATGGACACAGAAATTCATCCAGAACTTGCTGAGGCGACAGGCTTATTACTTCAGAGAATTTATTATCGATTATTTCTTGATAGAACTCTTTCTGGGGGTCCTGAAAAACCTACTAAACCAGCTAATTTGGTTGCTATCCTTATTCAAGAAGCCACGGTCAATCGTGGTTGGATTGATTTTGAATCAAATCGACTTTATACCAAAAAAGAAAATGCTGATAATCCTCATAATTTACGACCTGCACCACCAGTGTTAACGGTTGACTCATGCTGGTTTCTTTTTCCACCTTCCCTTAAAAATGAATATACTACTTATCATAGTCCTATTAATCTCAGATATTTGTTTCAAGCTTCACAGTTACCACTTGATTTAAACTTGGCTTATTTCCGGCTTAATCCTGATATCTTTCAAGAAATTATGCCGTTACCTACAAAATCCGTTTTCACTTATCGAGATTCTGATGATGTTATTTCCCTTTTTTCTCATCATCGAGAACTAGACCAAAATAAAAGTGAAGGAAAAGAGAAAAAAATTCAAATTGTAACTGGTATTAGTGATTCTAGAATGACAGGTGAAGAATTTTTTTCTGAAATGGCTATGAGAATTATTATCAGAGATATTGAAGATGGGTTTAAAAAAAATCAATCCCTTGAAAAAATCTTTTCTAAGAACATGCAACTTTCAACCTGGTTGAAATCTATCTCTTACGATGTTAAAGGTGAAACAACTCCAGAAGGGCTACTTAATTGGCAACAAATCAAAACTACAAAACTGGAGGAAGCTTAATGTCCGAAGAAACGAAAACTGGTGCTAATATCGTTGATGAGTACAAAAATAAGTTTGGTAGTCAACCTGTTAAAATTGAACGTTTTAAAATTACCCAGCAAAGTAGAATTACCAAAACGGCATCAAAATTGATAGAATCTGATGCAAACTTACAACAAGATCGGGCAGAATTCTTTGCTTTGATTTATGAATATTTAGCCACAGAAGAGCTTTACAATGAACAAGTAAATATTTTCATGCAAGATTTTTCTCTGATCTGCCAGGAATTTGGTTATCCAATGGACACAAATTTTGAAGATGAAATTATTGAACACGTCGTTACACCTTATATCCAGACTCTTAAATTCCAAACTGATATTTATTTTGATCTTAGTCGTTGGCTTATTCAGAGATTGGGTCAAGGTTGGAACAAAGAATTAGCTCGTTCTTATGCCTTGAATGATTTTTTCAAACCTTTGATGGCAACTTTGATAGAAAAATTTCCCACTGTTAAACTGACATTCCTTGTTGCATTATCTTGGACAACTTTACTTCGATATATCAATAAACAAAAAGAAATAAGTATTAACCTTGATAAAAAGTTTTCTGAAGTAACAGATAGTTATCCTAATGAACTTAAAGGCACTAAATTTTCTTTTGATTTAGGTTATAAATATTTATTGAAACCTAATTGGGATGGATTTCTTGAAATGATCAATAGTGAGGCTGAGAAGGTTAAACAATCAATTGCAATAGAAAGAGAAATAATGTTAAAAGAATCGCAAGCTGTCAAGGTTGCTCAAGAAGCAACTGCCCAGGCTGACCCAATAGATGATGCAAAAAATGCTGTTGCAATGAAATTAAACGAATTATTTGGATTTGGTTACGAAATTAATGAATCAAAAGAACAACAAATTGAAAAAGCATTAGCACTATTTTTACGTCGTGTTGCACTACGCGAATTCGGTCATGTAGCAGCTGAATCTTCAGAACCAATAAGAAAAGCAACAGAAGAATTTCTTTGGCCTGAAATTCTAGAATATCCTATCATAATTGCCAAAGGGATTAATATTAAATCCAAATTTTATGATCCTAATTATAAAGACTCCGAAATACTAATGGAAGAATTTTCTGAACACCCTGAATTAATTGAACCTTACAAACAAAAATTCTTTGAAAAATTGTTCTCAAACTATCAAGGCGGTGCAGACTATGGAGCGATTGCAAAAAATTTCGTTGAAATCATTAAATTAGCAAAATCCTAGGTAATTTAGGCTTAAAACATAAATGAATCATTAAAACTTTAGGAGTATAATTTAACTTCAAATAGTAGTCAGAATTTGCAGAATTTGCTATTAAACTTAATCTTCTTAATTTCAACAATTCTTGGAAAGTATTTGGTAATTCTGATAAAATTTTATTTTCTAAATCTAATTCGGATAAATTTTTGAGATTACTACTAGATGGGGAAAATAAAAAAATAAGTATGTAATAAATCTAATACATGTATAACAAAAAAAAGGAATTGTAAATAAGGATCTATGATTATAGAAAATGATCTGTTTGGAATTTCAAAAAAAATATTTTAAATTATTGAAGAAATTATTAAATTCAAAAGGGTATTGCATTAAACGAGGTTAAATTATAATGTCCAACTGAATCAATGAATGTAAGTTGATTTGCTATATAATAAATCGTATAATTATTATTGGACCAATATTTTAATTGATTAATATCCGGAATATAGATCACTTGAAAACCTTTTTGCCAATTTCCAGGATGATTTAATGTTGAATAATATAATAACGTCGGTTCATCATAAGGATCAATCAACACTGAACTGGATGAAAACGAATATTTCAAAATCTTTTGTATTTCAGAATTATATGATATTCGATTGGAAATTTCCCAAGTAACAGGAGGATCATTTAGGTAAATAGGTACAAAATTTGAAAAAACTAGCATTACAATAAGCAAAAGAAGCACATTTCGCTTGAAAAATTTCCCAAATGCTAAAAAGAATAGAGGAATGGTAGGAATTAAATATTCGCCCCATTGTGGTTGGTAGAAATAAATAATAAGTGCAGGAATAATAGTAAAAATAATTAAGAGTTGAAACTTATTATCTTTATAGATTTTGCGAAGATATGAAACGTTAAAATATTGAGGATAATTTTCTAAAACAGAGCGAACAAACAAAGAGAGAAAGAGAATGGACAAGCAAAAAACAAAAATAATAAATAGAATACTGAATGTAGAGAAAAACTGATAGATACCATGAAAAATATTCCATGTATTTGATGGATAAATAGTCAAAAAATTGGAACCATACGTTAATACAAGTGGGCTTAGCCATAAAATACTGACAAAAAATGAAATGAGGAAAAATCTAATTCCTTTAATATAATTTTTATTATAAAATATAAAGAACAAAAGGAAAAAGAACCCAAAATAAATATTATTAGGTCGAGAACCAACTCCTAAACTAAAAATAATAGCTGAAAGATCGTTATGGTATTTAAGTAACATAAAAAGTGAAAGGAGGAGGAGAAGGATAGATAGGATATAATCAGTTGGATATAAACTGCTTTTTAACCAGATTGAAACCTGAGAAACGAAGATTACTATATATAAAGAATTTTCAATTTTGAATTCGACAAGGATCTCGTGAAAAATAAATAATGCAAAAACTGAAATAAAACAAGCAAGTTCTGGATGAATTTCTGTGTCCATTAACCGAGATTTTT
>DAHXPE010000277.1 GCA_027364495.1 Candidatus Heimdallarchaeota archaeon
TGATTTTTAAAAGATTTTTGAAAAATTTATATTTAATTTCCTTTTGTAAATCAAATGATTTTTTTGACGTTTTTTTCCTTTATATTATAATAAAGATTTCAAATCATACAAATTGGAATAATCCTGTTTTTAATAATTGTAATTATAAATTATCTATTATCAAGCCTCGTCAATGCGGCTAGAAAGAAAAAGGATATTTCATTCAGCAGTAAGATAAATCTAAAATTAATTTCAAAGGATTTTTTTTTATCATTAATTAGAATATAAATAATATCGTTAAATAAAAGTACCAGGTAATTTTTTAAAAAGTTTTTTCCTACATACGAAACCCCTTAAATAATAAAATCAATACTTAACATGATTAAGATTCAATGAAATTAAAGTTTCCTTAATTCTTATAGTATCTAGAAAAGATGAATTGATTTGCAATGACTACAAGTAATAAAGCTATATATTTAAAGATACCTATTCTTGGGAATTCAAATGTAGGAAAAACTACTCTCTTTAATTCATTCCGTGCTCAAACAAGCAAACGCTTTTCTTATAAGACAAATGAATTCATTTTTTTTAGAAAATGTACATCATGGAAATTATATTTTTAATATTCAAATTTGGGACGCTATGGGTATTAATACCTACAAAAAGAGTAAAAAAGATATTTTTGAAAATGCAAGCACAGCAATAGTAATGTATGATGTGTCTGATACAACAAAAAGATCTTACAAAGATTTAAGAAACTGGGTGGAGAGACTTTGGGTTGAAAATGGTAATGGACAAATACCAATTTTAATTGTAGGGAACAAAATTGATTTAAGGAAGTCTAATATTCCAACTTTACATCTCGATGAATGTATAAGCATCGCAAAGGAACTCCACCAAGTAAGCACTTTGACAATTCCTATCGTTGAAATTTCGGCAATAACAGGTGATAATTGTTATCAAATCTTTGATTATCTATTAGATTTAGTAATTGATTTTTACTTAAAAAATTCTCATCCTTTTACTCTGTCCACTTAAAAAATCTCAAATATATTCTTTTTTTATAATACTCTCTTATAGATATAGTCATTACAATCGCTGTTAGCTATTTGAAAGCTGATTCATTCTCTAATATGAAGAATTCATATTAAAACTGTAATACCCTGTAATTTAAATTAACATTAAATATCTAAGAAATATTTTTTTTTTTTAAAAATTGAAAAAAAGAAAATTAAATTAGAAAATAAAAAAAAGAAAAAAAAGAGAATTTATCTTAGAAATGCCAAAATCCATTATTACTGTATTCAACTACTCGATGATGGTTACCCATGTTATCTCCATGAGCATAGAGATAATTATAGGCGTTTGATGGAGAACCACCGTTAGCTACATAGAAAGCTAAGAGTCCAGAAACGAATGGAACAGCTAGACTTGTACCAGAACCAATGATGTATTCATTGTTAATATAGGTAGTAACGATGTTTTCACCAGGTGCGTATAAATTAACGTATGGTGCACTATCAGTCCAGTTTGTTGCTTGATCATGAATGTTAGAAGCACCAACTGCAATGACACCTGGATAGGCAGCAGGCCATGTGATCTCATTAGTCTTAAAGTTGCCATCTCCTTGGTTACCAGCTGCAGCAACTAGGATTACACCATGAGCTAAAGCAAAGTCAATAGCTGTTTGGACATAGGCAGGAGGCATTTCTCCTTGGGAATCGAGAGACATTGATATAATGTTTGCATCATCTTTAGTACCGACAATACCATCAGGACCAGCAACAGCGGCATAAATACCCTTGGCAAGCCAACTCCAATCACCTTCACCGTTAGCTCCGAGAACTTTGACGTTATAGAGGGTTGCATGGGTAGCGACACCAGCGATACCATAACCATTGTAAGCAGCACCGATTATACCAGCAACAGCAGTACCGTGACCAACTTGATCAGCTGGATTGTTATGACCCGTAGCATCGTAATTCCATGCAACACGTCCAGCTAATTCTGGGTTATTTCCGTCAATACCAGTATCTAAAATTGCTATGTTAACGTTCTTAGCAAGTGGTTTGTTTCCTTGATAGTTACCATCGAAAACTCTATCAACACCCCAGGTTAGTTCCATATTCCAGATAAACCAGGATGGTAAACCGAGAGATTCAGTAGCTCGAGTTCTATATAAGTTTAGGATAGCGTTTAGTCCTTTACTGTTGTGTTCACTGTTGAAAAAGAGGGAGTTGAAGAAAAGTGATTGTCTTATTCTTGAGTTAAAGAATAAACTGTTAAAGAAAAGGCTGAAGTCAAACTTAGAGTTGAAAAACAGATCTTTTGACAAAGCTGAGTTGAAAAACAGACTGTTGAAGAAGAGTGAGTTAAAGAAAAGTGAGTTAAAGAACAGGTCATGATGAACTAGGCTGTTGAAGAACAGGCTATTAAAGAAGAGTGAGTTAAACCACAAGCTGTTAAAGAACAAACTGTTGAAAAACAAACTATTGAAAAATAGACTGTTAAAGAACAAACTATTGAAGAAGAGTGAGTTAAAGAACAGAGAATTGAAAAACAGACTGTTAAAAAATAATGAAGCATCTACACTGGAGTTAAAAAATAGACTATTGAAAAAGAGTGAATTGAAAAACAAACTATTCTCAAGTAAGCTATTAAAGAAAAGACTGTTAAAGAATAAGGATGTGTTTAAATTTCCTGAATTAAAGAACAGGCTGTTAAAGAATAACGAATTAAAGAACAGAGAGTTGAAAAAGAGTGAGTTAAAGAATAGAGATGATTGTGTTCCGGAATTGAAGAACAAAGAATTAAAGAATAAACTTTGTTTCAAAATAGATGAATCATACTTTGAATTAAAGAATAAACTGTTAAAAAACAAACTGGCATCAGTTTGGCTGTTAAAGAATAAACTGTTGAAGAACAAACTGTTGAAGAACAAACTGTTAAAGAAAAGACTGTTAAAGAACAATGAATAGTTTATACCACTGTTGAAAAATAAGCTGTTGAAAAACAGTTCAGGACTAAACCCACTATTAAAGAATAAAGTTGTCCAAAAGTTTGATGCTGAAGCAGCACTGTTGAAAAATAATGAGTTGAAAAACAGGCTGTTAAAGAATAAAGAGTTGAAAAACAAACTATTGAAAAACAATGATGAGTTTAATCCAGAATTAAAGAACAAACTGTTGAAAAACAGGGATGAATTTAATCCAGAGTTGAAAAACAGATCATTTGAGGTACCTGAATTAAAAAACAGGCTGTTAAAAAACAAACTTGGGTTAACACCACTATTGAAAAAGAGTGAGTTAAAAAATAAGGAATTAAAAAAGAGTGAATTAAACCACAATGACTGTTGAGTGCCACTGTTGAAGAATAAACTCATATTAAGACCAGAGTTGAACCAAAGAGAGTTGAAAAATAGTGATTTGTTTATGCCTGAGTTAAAAAATAGTGAGTTAAAGAACAAGCTTGAATTAACGCCAGAATTAAACCAAAGAGAGTTAAAAAACAAATTAGCTTTAGGTCCAGAGTTAAAAAATAAGCTTGCATTATCAGCGCTGTTAAACCAAAGACTGTTAAACCATAGGTCGCTTTTAACCCCAGAGTTAAACCATAAGGAATTGAAAAACAAACTAGGATCAGTTTGGCTATTAAAAAATAATGAGTTGAACCAAAGCTGGTTTATGACTTGGTTATCTAAACTTGAGCCTAGCCCAAAATTAGATCCAACAAGAGCATTATTTTCTAATGAAGAAACAGTAAAACCACCCTTTTGGACATTGTCCTGGGGGCTATTGCTGGTCAATGCTATACCACCAATACTTAAACTGAAGATAAGAACTATCATTACAGCCGTTACTGTTTTCAAGATTCTTGCAAATTTTGCCATTGTATTAGTATTCACCTTGAAAATCATTTATTTATAAGCGTTTAACGCTATTTTATTCAAGCTACTGAGAAACACATCTAAAAATTATCCAACCAAATGCTCTCAGTAAACTCGTAAATAAGCCTAGTAACCATATTATATAAAACTTGTACTTATTTTTCAGCAAAAATGGATTTTTTGGCGACAAATGAGCTATTCGAAAATGAACAATGGATCAAAAAATTAATGGTCAATTGGGACTAAAAGTTTATTTTTTCGGTTTTCAATAATTTCAGAAAAGATTTTATCAAATGTTGCAGTTACTTCAGGAATGTTTTTGACATTAATCAAAAAATGTTTTGAAATCTTATAAGAATCATGAAATTTTTCCTTTAGATCCTCATCAATCTCCTGAAAATCAAAGTCACCAACAATCAAATAAGTTAGAAAGTCAGATGAAACATATTTATTTATTATATCAGTCCATTTTTTAACAGTTATTTCCAAATTAAATCGTTTCTTATCCTTTGAAAGGATTACAATAGCATCCATTGGCTGAGTAATTAAAGAAAAAAAATCTATATAATTATCTGAACCAGCAACATCCCATATATTGATAAAATAATTAATAATATCGTTTGCTTTTGAATTTATAGATATTTGCTTTCTAAATAAATTTACACCACGAAAAGTGCTATCTAAATTAATACTAAATACTCCTTGAAAGTAAGCCAATAATAATGTTGTTTTACCAACCTGTGAATCACCAATTAATAGGATTTTCAACTCGATATTCTTTTTGGCTGATAAATTAGTATTAGTAAATGACAAATGAGGTCTCACCAAATTTTTTATTTAAAACTCAGATATTTTATTAATAATTGTCATTTTTTCTTTAAAGTTTACAATTGTTTGTAGTAAGCTATTGAATTAATATTTAATAAAAAGCTTTCTAAATAAAAAATGTCAAATGAGATTTCAAAAGATTATATGATATTTTAGGTTTTTGATTACTTCAAAAAATTAGATTTCTAAATCTCTTATGATTTACCAAATGGATCTTACCCATTTATAATAGTAGAAAAATTATTCCAAAGTCGTTCAATTTTGGTTTTGTTAACAAAATAATCGAGGCGATGGCTTAAAGCATTATACTCTTTTCGAATAGAATCAAATAAAATCGTCTGTTGATGAGAAATGAGTCCTTCATTCTTGGCTAACCAAGCCAAATTAGCTTCTCTATGTCCATTTTTAATATTTAAAATCTGCATTAAATACAATTCAGCAATTCTTCCTAATTTTAACATTGCTAACTCTGGATACTGGCTAAGGATATATGAAATATCATTATTTTGCTTAATAATGTACTCCCGTGTAAAAAATTCGTCTGGTAATTTAGTAAAATCTCCTTTAATACAGGATTCAATTTCAGTTTGTAAATAGGACCATAAAAAAGTGAACTGGTCTATAATTTGTTTTCTGGCATCTAAACAAATCCATTTTTCTAAATCGGCAGGAGAATTTATTTTTGGCTCAAAAATTTGCCTTTTTTGATTTCTTCGATAATAACTAATAGTATACTTACTTAGACTTTTTTCTATAAAATAATCGGCGTAAACTTCATCTGTTTTATCGATGTCCTCTTGTAATAGAAAAATAAGAGATTTTCTGTTAATGTTTTGGTTATCAATGGTTATTATTGGCCTAATAGTTTCATCAAACCAGTATGAATAGGTATTGAAAAAAGTTTTAATATTCTCCAAGTGATTATGCAGACGGTTCAATAAATCAGTATTCCAGGAATACAAAGGTTCCTTAAAACGAGGTTTACCAAACTGATTGCCATTTTGATTATCAATATGAAAAATTAGCTCTCGATCTTCTGGAATTTTAATTAATTCGAAATATAATTCGTTATGTTCTTTGAGAAGATCAGCACCAATTGATTTTAAAGCCATTTTGAACCTGTTCGATCAATAATAGATAATGTCCCTACACATTCTAAATTTTTACTTAAATCAATTTGAAAATTATTTTGCATTTAGAAAATTATAAGTTTTTCCATTTTTTATTATTTCATGTGATTTGTCATACAGCGATTTTATTTTTTGGGTAATTTGTTTAATATTCTTTAATTTCATTATAAACAGTTTTAGTTATTACCGCAGTCATAGTATTACCAGCACCAGGTATGGTTGCATCAATTTTGGAAAAATCAAATTATAATTTATTTACAAGTTCGATTGCTTTTGAGTCCAGAAAAGAAAATTTTTCTCTTTAGTTACTTTTGCTGTTTCCCCTAAAGGCATTAATAGTCCTTGCAGGATTCCTTCTAATTCAAATTTCATATAATAATTCATCAAATTGAAAAAGAAAGGAAATTATGTAAATTATCAGATACTGTTATATAAGAAGATATGAGTAAAATACATTAAAATGACTTTTAAGAGTATTCAGCTAACATTTTCCACCAGGAAAATTTTTTTTCAATATAAAAATCAACTGAATATTTACTGGGTCCTTCCATAGAATTTATCACTATCAAAAACAGAAAAGCTATAGCATAGATTATCCCTGTTCCTATATCCGTGGAAGTAGGACCATATGGTCCTCCAAAACCTTCTGGTACACTCCATATAACTAGACTTGTTATTATTCCAGCAACATATCCAATTTTTCTCATGAATCCAAAAATTAGACATATTGCTATTGCTAATTCTGTGAAAGCAATTGAGAATGCCCAAAATGCTGGATCGGTCTTTGTAATATTGACCCAAAAGGTAAACCATCCATTTAACCAAGAAGGTTGTGATGCAGCGCCTTCCTGTATTAGATCTGGCAAATTTTTAGCAAAATCCGGTTGAATTTTAAAAAAAGCATCAATCAACCAAATAAATCCAAATAAAATTCTAGCTGCGCTTTTTAATTTAATTGCATGTCTGTAAATAAACCCTTTTTCAATATTTTGTTCCATTATAGATCGCCTTCTTAAATTTATTTGTTTATTATTAATTTATAATATATTGATCAATGGAAAATTACTTTTTAACTTTTTTAAAGAGTGATTAGATTATTTTTTTACATTATAGTGAAAGTTGTGAGACCACCTGAACCGGTCGAAGAAGAATTAAAGATCTGAAGTGAAAAAACGCTATCCAGTATTGCTGAACCGAGA
>DAHXPE010000279.1 GCA_027364495.1 Candidatus Heimdallarchaeota archaeon
TATAGTTATATATTATCATTAATCTTTAAAAAGATATGGATAGTTAATAATTTTGTTAAAGACTAATTGTGGAAAAAAAATAAAAATTTTTTTTTGGAATGGTAAAATTCTATTTAAAATCAATTTATTATTAGTTATTTAAGGAAAAACTAACCATTCTTCCTATTTTTCAGTTAATGATTACGACTGGTTACTTTAAAATGAAAAAGGCATTATGTATCGGTTCTGTAGCTTTCGACATAGTTATGGGCGTTTTTCCGCCTCTTAGAGAAGAAATACCTTTAGACAATGGTAAAATTACCAGTCTAAATTTAGCACTGGTCTCTCCTAAAAGTCCAGAATACAGAAGAGGTGGTACTGGTGGCAATATTGCTTTTGGAATTGGTTTTCTTGGAGCTCCAGTGATATTATTTTCATCTGTTGGTCATGATTATAGTACTGACTACGTTAAAAAATTAGTCAGTTTAGGAATTGAGTCAGGTGCTCAAGTTTACGAAAATGAATTTACAGCTCACTGTTACATGATTACTGATCCAAATAAAGAACAAATAATTATTTGGCAACCAAATGCTGCTGATCACATGGAAGAAATATCTGTTGAAAAATCTTTTACAAAAGAACAACTGGCAGATATTGCAGTAGCAATCTATAGTCCAGGAACTGCTCTTTCATCATTAAAACATATGAAAGAAGTAAAAAAACTTAATCCAGCAATCATTAATATTTTTGATCCAGGACAAATGGTCAATACTTACACCGTAGAACAATTCATTGAAGCTCTCAAAATTGCTGACATTATTATTCTAAATGATGCTGAAGTCTTGAAAGCTCGGACTCATGGCTTGTTTAAAGAATCGTTACATAATGATTACCCTCAATTAATGCTTATTGAAACTAAAGGTTCTGAAGGAGCTTATTACTACCTTCAAGATGGTTCTGAATGGCATGTTGGAATTGCTCCTAACTCAAAAATGCTTGACCCAACTGGAGCTGGTGATTCATTTAGATCTGGACTAATTTATGGTTTTTTGAATGGTAATAACTGGGTTGAAGCTGGTAGATATGGTGCATCAATTGCGTCAGCGTGTATTTCCAGTCTAGGTGGCCAAAGTTACAGTGATCATTATACTAAAGAAGAAATATTTGAAACTGCAAAAACCGTACCTATTAAACAAATAAAAAAAAGGTAAGTATATAATTTCATTTAATACATTTAGAAATATTTAATTAGTTGATCGGTTAAAAACATTTAATAGATTATTTTATTATAAAAAAATCAATTCAAATTAATTGCGTTTATCATTAAAAAACATTTTTTTAAATTTACTGGATTTGTTATACTATGTCCCAAGAAATTAACAGACAAGCCATTAAAAAGGTCTTAGAACGTGTGGGCAGACATGAAGGTGTGGTCGGTACTGTCCTTTGTGATATGTATGGATTACCTTTGCAATCCACTATGAGTCCTGATGATTCTGAAGCTATTTCTGCTCAAGTTGGTTCTTTAGTTGGTAAAATCAAAAATGTCTCTCAAGATATTACCGGCGAACTTCCTAGAACTATTAGAATCGAAACATCTAATGGTGATGTTGAAATTATTCCTGATTTTTCCACTGAAATTAATATCGTTGCTTTAATTCAAAGAAAGGGCCGTTAACTTTAATCTTTTTTTTATATAATTTTCTTTGGTCTTTCGATTATGGGTTTTAATACAATGGCGTTTAATGCTCCTATTATTCTTAGGAACACTATCAAGCGTTTAAGTAATAGACAAGGAGTAAAAGGTGTCATTATTACCGATAAAGAAGGATTTACCCTTGATTCTAATCTTCCTAAAGAACAAAGTGAAACAATATCAGCCCATATTGGTGTAGTTATTTCTCGAGTTATGGATGTCGTTAATAAAGCTCAAAATATTAAAAACTTAAAAAAAGGTGGAATTTATTCAAGTGGGGCATTAAAAGAAATTTCAATTCAACTTGAAACAATGGAAATTTTAATAGTGCCTGATAGCGAAACAGGTCTCAATATCGTTATTTTGCAAAATTTAGTGAATTAATCAAAATCAAAAAAAATTAATTAAATTAAAGTCATTTAATTAAAAAAAAGAGTAATTTTAATTTATTAAATTCTCATTGAGAGTTCCTGCATCAATACTTTTTCTAGCCAATTCCCGCATTGCACCCATATCTAAATTAGAGGTTTTATCTTCAGTAATAAAGGTTCCAAACAAACGTTCTTTCTGGTAATCGAAAATAATATGAATAGTTCCAGTATTAAGCATTAAAGAGATCTCTTCTGGCATAATACCACTATATTTCTGCATCCAGAAAAGAATGTATCCTTCTAATTCGGACATAGAGAATGAAAATTCTAGAGTGTGCAGGATTTCGGCCAAATCTCTATCCTTTTCTTGATCTGTTTGTATGATGGCCCTATTCAAAACTTCTTTTTCTAAAGATGATATTGTGGTTCCAAATGAGCGAAATGCATTGACTAAACTGTCTAAAAATTCTTTCACAAATGAGCGTCTGGTTATATAGCCTAATGAATATTTCCTAACTAAGATATTTTTTAAATATTCATGAAACTTCGCCAAAACCATAGTTTTATCTATTGATGTTTCAATAATACTATCCAATAACTCTATATATTTTTTTATAATTGTAGTGACAGCGTTTATTCCAAGGAATCTCCATACATAGTCCTGAACTTCTTCATCAGTATCATACCCTAATTTCAATTTACCAAGTACTAATGGCGCCCTTCTTACTTGTAAAGGTGATTCTATTCCTTTCATTACTTCCATATATTTCTTTATTCTTTCTCGAGTGTCTTTATTAATTGTATCTTTGTTTAATTGTTTAACTGGCTCCATAGAGGCATTTTGGACTCCTTTAATAATATTGAAGAAATCTTTAATTTCTCCTACATCACGGGTCCAGAATTGCACATCTTTATCTTGAATAATAGGTATAAAAGGAACTTTTTCATAATTTACCTTAAATGGTACGAGAATAACTTGCTCAGTTCGATAGTAAACGACTTCTTTACTTTGAAAAGATGATAATGTTCTTGAATTCAAAGCTTGGGTGATTAAATGTGCTCGTTCACTTATTATCTGTGTTATTACTTCATATTTGAGATCTCTCCATTCGAGTTGATCCAGAGATAGTTGGATATCCTCAAATAGCTCATCTATTTCTAAGCTAATATGTTCAACAAGATCTTTGGATGCGATCCAATTCAAAAATTTTACCGGACTGAACGAACCTACTAACAGGGTTCCGTCTTTTAAATGAGATGTAAACGAAACAAACGCACTTGGCCCCATTTTGTCACGTCCCAATGGATCCAAAGTTACAGAAAGCCCAGGTTCAATTTCTGGGATTCTCTGTTGCTTATCTAAATTTACTAATGAATCTTTTATTGCGAATAATAACATTGGAAACATGTCCGGTATGGAACCGAGTTCACCAGATCCATATATTTGTCCACTTGTTTCTATAAACGATGAGAAATATTTTTCAGCGATTTTATCTAAAACTTCACTTGAAGACAAGTAGTCAGCTCCTGAGAGACTTAAACAGTTGCAGCAATTTAAATTTT
>DAHXPE010000284.1 GCA_027364495.1 Candidatus Heimdallarchaeota archaeon
CAAATTGTTCAGCCATTGAAAATGTCGAAAGGGGATCCTTTTGAAAAGCAAAGTAAAAGTTATTAAGACGGTAACTGGTTTTGAAATTATTGGATTACTTCAAAAAAATAGGAAATTTCGATCATCTGGGATTGTTATTAAAACTTCCAATCAAGAAATTGAATTGACTGGTATCAAAGAACAAATCTCTATGATTGAAAAATTTGTTAAATTATTAGTTGAAAATATTAGAATTCCAACTCCTAAAGAATGGAAACATTACCAAATAGGCCGTATCTGGTCCTCAGATGGGTATTATACAAATGTTGATAATATTCTCAGATGGGAATTGCGAACAGGAACGAGAAACCCTAACAATAGTTTGTTTCCTGAATCTGCTAATATGGATTTACCCGATGGTGATGGTGGAATCGAGCATCAAACACAAATTTTAGAGTATATCGACCGCCAAATGGAAAAAACAACCCAAAGAATTCGAGTTATTGAATATATTATTGATGATTTGAAAAGTCGACGAAACACCATGCCTGTTACTGACTTCTTTACACTCTATGAACAATTCTCAATTAAATTAAAAGATTTAGAGTCTGAAAGGAATTCTTTACTCAGTCATTACAGTAAAGGAAATAAAGGACCCTCTTTTGCTTAATAGGTCTTTATTGGATAGAAATTCTAATAAGATAAGACTTTTTAAAAAACAAAGATTTTTATGATTTAAGGTAAATTCAACTTGTATTGTAAATTTCTTAGTTGATTGCGTTTGAAACTCAAATATTTTGGAACATCTGGTATTCGAGGTCGAACCTTTATTGACATCACGACTCAACTTGCCCAAAGAATGGCTATTTCATATGCTCATGTTGTATTATTAGGAATTGATAATCCTATAATTGTTATTGGTCGTGATCCTAGGTTTGGTGCTGAATCGATTGAAATGGCTGTAATTGCAGGTTTAACTTCAGTTGGCGTTTCAGTAATTCGTTGTGGCATCGTCCCTACACCTGTGCTTTTAACGTACCAGCGTTATTGTAAGGCCGATGGAGCTGTAATGATCACTGGAAGTCATATTCCTCCTGATCGCATTGGGCTTATTTTTATTGGCTCAGATGGTGCCTATTGCTCTGATCATACTTGTTTTGCTATTGAACAACTATATGATGACAAAAATTTCACTGGTTTGCCAGAAATTAATAGCATTGGTGATTTAATTTCAATAGGAACAATCAAAACTGCAACCAATGTATATGAAGTCTATGAAGAATTTTTAAAGGCTTTAATAGACATTGATAAAATTAAAAGCTATCCTTTTAGATTGATTATTGATCCGGGCAATGGATCTGCATCTGGTTTTGTAACAAAATTTTTAGGTAACCTTGGACTAGATATCACTGCTATTAACGATTATTTTGCTCCATTATCAGCTAGGTTGTCTGAACCCATAGATGATAATTTAACTCGGTTAAAAGAGCTTGTTGTTAAAGGTGTAGATTTAGGTATAGCCTTTGATTTAGATGCAGACAGAGTCACATTTGTTCATTATTCTAAGAAAGGTGTAACAGAAACTGTTTCAGCTAATGCAGTAGGAGGATTTATGTTAAAATATCTACTAAGTAATGAACTTTTAGGTCAGGTTGTTCTACCAATTAACTCCAGTCTCCAGGCAGAGGACATATTAGACCAATTTGGTTTAAAATCAGTTTATTGTAAAATTGGACAACCAGGAACTGTTGAAATGATAAAAAAATTTCCCAAAGCTATTTATGCATATGAGGTGTCTGGAAAATACTACTTACTTCATTATGGAATCTTATGGACCGATGGCATTTTAATGATGCTTAAAGTTTTAGAAATTTTAGCAAGTAGTGGAGTATCTCTTGAACACTTTATCGACCTTCTTCCAAAGTATTATTCGTTTTTTGATAAAATTGAAATTCAAGACGGCAATATGAAGAAAGCTATTACAGCGCTCGAAAAATCTTTACATGAAAAGAAATTCGAAGGCGAGATTAATCGTGTATCTATTGATGGATATAGAATTAATTTTGCTAATGCATGGCTACTCATAAGACCATCTGGTACTGAACCTAAGATTCGAATAATGTCTGATTCTTCTAATGAAGCTTTTGCAAAAGATCTTTTGAAACAAGGACGTGAATTTTGTCTAAAGGTTATTTCAAATATTCAGTAATCCATGTAAAGTGTTTTGGTAAATAATAAAACTTGAAAACCTCAATCAACATTTATTTAATGTAAGGTAATTTTTATGCCAGATGATGATCCTAAAAAGAAAAAAAATCCTTTTGATGACTTTAATCCAAGTTTTCCAAATGATTTTTCAAATTTTTTCAAAAACATTCAAAGAATCATTGAAGATATGCTAAACAATGGAGATTTCTCAGATTTTGAAAAATTCTTTGAAGAACAAGGTGATAAAATCCCATTTGTATGGGGTTTTTCTTTCAATCGTGGTCCGGATGGAAAACCAAGATTCGATCAATTCGGTGATATGATAAAACGAATGGGATTTGATCGTTCGATTCCTCCAGAAGAAGCAGAACGAGTTCGTGAACCTTTAACTGATGTTATTGAAGAAGAGACTGTAATAAGGGTATTAATAGAACTTCCCGGAGCAGAAAAGAACCAAGTTGATCTTTCAGCTACGGAATTGGTTCTCAAAGTTCGAGCAAAGACAAGTAATAGAAATTATAAAAAAGAAATCTCATTACCTGCTACGGTTATTCCAGAATCAGCTAAAGCTAAATTTAATAATGGTGTTTTAGAAGTGACACTTCAAAAAACAAAGTCTGATTATACTAAAAAAATAAACATAGAATAAAAGTAAATTCCAAATCAATACTTTTTTGGATATCTCTATGCCAATTGTCGATACTGGAAAGAAAGTAATTAGACTCCAAGTCAAATCTGCTAATTTACAGGATGTGGGAAAGAATTTTTGTCGAATTTCAAATGAAAATTTACAAAGTTTAGGATTAAATCCTGGTGATTTAGTAGAAATTAATGGAAAAGATCAAAGTAAAACAACTGTTATTGCTTGGGCAGCCTTACCAGAAGATGATAAAAAGAATATC
>DAHXPE010000288.1 GCA_027364495.1 Candidatus Heimdallarchaeota archaeon
TGAAAAGGAAGGAGAGAAAAAGGTAAAATTCTTCCTGGCACCTAGGATGGAATAATCTTAGAACGGGCGCGAGGGGATTTGAACCCCTGATCTACAGCTTAGGAGGCTGTTGCCATATCCATGCTTGGCCACGCGCCCTTGTCTCCCAAAATGCATAATGGTATATTTCATTATCTGAATACTTCAAAAATCTATTGGGTCATGCAATCCCGGATTATACTCTGATGAAATTTTTCTTTTGGCATAACAATATTTATACATTTAATAAAAATTACACAGTTATTGAAGTTGACAATAATTTCAAGCATACTTAATCATGGTTCAATTTTACAAGAAATTGGAACTGGATTAACGGTTCTTTGTTCAATGAATGATATGGAAAGAATCAATGTTGTAACATGGGTCAAAGACAGTCATGAGCCACTTGAGTTCAAGAAAAATGTATCCATCATTGAATGCTTTGATTCTAAACATCCTACAAGTATTTTCCGAACTTTGAAGAAAGTGATTAATGACGATTCGGATGTTTTCTTATATAACATAATGCCTACATCTTATGGAACATCTTTAATAGCAAATTTTGTAGGGTTAATATCACCAATTATTTTAAAAAAATTTTTTCATAAGAAAGTAATAGTTATTTATCACAATTCCATCCACACGAACGATTTTAGGG
This sequence comes from Candidatus Heimdallarchaeota archaeon, assembly GCA_027364495.1. The sequence continues at coordinate 677 of DAHXPE010000288.1, forward strand.
CTTTGGGATATCATGGTACTTTTAACTTTATCAAATCAGTAGTTATAAGAAACATTGAAAAGTTTATGTTTAAAACTATAGTCACCTATTTTCTCAGTAGTATTTATACTTCTCGCCTTCTAACAATTAATAAAAATTTTAAAGTTAAAATGCTAGAATTACCATATCTTCAGACAATTGGCACCTTAATGCTTAATAACGTGTTAAATAAGGAATCGATTAGTTGCTCTTCGAATATTGTACCTGTCATTCTCCTTTTTGGCAACTGGGGACCACAGAAAGATCCTGAAAATTCATTAAAAGCATTGAAAAAAATTCATGAAATGGGGGTAAAATTCAAGCTAATAATAGCTGGTGATATAAACGTTCATTTTCCTTCACTTAATGTGAGAATCAATGGACTTTTCAAAACTTATTCCGAGATTATTTATCAAAATCTTGGGAGGATCAAAGAAAAAGATTTAATGAACATGTATCTTAATTCAGATCTTATTATTATTGATTATAATGCACCAGGTGGTTTTTCTAGTGTCATAGCTAGTGCAATGTTTTTCCAGAAATTTATTATATCAAGGCGATTTGATGAGTTCGTCTCTCAAACAAAAGATTATGATAAGATAATTTTTTACAATGAAAATGAACTTGAAATGACAATAAGGAAATATATTGATAAAGTACATCCTCAAATTGGAACAGAAGAAATCTACATTCTAAACAAAATTGAAAAAATGAAAATAGAAATCAAATCGATTTTGACTTTCTAAACCCAATTCAATTTGTGCTTTTCTTATAAATTTTAGATCGCGATGGTATACGTTTCCAAATCAGATAAAAAATTTCACAATGTTGTCTACTTTTGTTGTTTTATTACTCACTTTTCATTGCAAACTATGCTCACGAGTAGCATATAAATCTCCGCACTGCATAAGAGTGTGTCCATTTGGTGTAGCAAAGTATCTATTTCCTGAAACTTTAACACTAAATCCGGCAAGTTTTAGGTATTTCTTCAATATCTTAAAACCATAGTGATACTCCATTTGTATATGCGTGAATTTTCGCAGAACATCAAATTGGCTACTAAGTATAATTTCATATTCTGCCCCTTCGCAATCAATCTTTAACGATCCCTCTTTAATATCATATTCCTTTACTATTTTATCAAGAGTTGTTCGCTTGAAAGAATCTGAGTTATCTAAGTTTATGTTTTTCATTTTTCGTAGGTATGCATTGGAAAGAACATTCTCTTTGGAGATTGAACCAGTTACAGCCACATTAAAAAGAGCAATTTTGGTGGTGAGATTATTGCGATACACGTTGTACAATGAGATTTTGTGAAGGTTTTCATCTATCTCGAAACCTATAACTCTAGAGGCATCCTTTAATGCAAAATATAATGAGGAATCACCAATATTGGATCCTATATCAATAACAGTTTTTTCTTTTACGGGGAGCCAATCATAGATGCGATCTTCAAAAACTTCTTTGCCGTCACTTCTATTGTAAGTATCTAACTCAACTTTAAGTTTTTTTCCTCAAAATCCCAAATAATTGAAGAACTTGGTTGTGGATTACTATATGAATATACGAGGTCATATAAGTGGCTCATGTCATTAACCTGCTCAATTCTTCCGTCTCTCATTTCAATCCTCCAAGGTGGATCTGAAAGGATTGTAGTAAATATGGTTTTAAAAGGAGCCCTAACACATTTTTTATAGAGATTGACTCTGGATTTGAAAATTTTATACCATCCTTTCAAACAATTTATGAATGATATTTTTGGAACTAACACAACTAATATAATTTACTCTTTTATAAATTATTTTACTATGATCTGAACTTTAACTGTCTGAAATAACCAGATTTGAGTAAAAGTATTTTTTTGATTTATCTGAGATATATATTTCTATTTTCCCTTCTTACGGCAATTTAGCCTCCAATATTCTTTATTTACTACTTCTATATCTCAAAAAAATTTCTTCCATTGATTAGGAATTCTGCAAATTCAATTAGCAAGGCTATTCTTACAATCTGGGATATGAAAGAAATGAATAATCTTTCACTTAAAAAGAATACTTTCAGCACCTAGGTTAAAATTTTTTAATAAAAATCTCTAAAACCGAGCTGCAATCGAACATCTCTCTTTTATTCTCTTGTTGATATCTTCCTTTGTTGTACTTTTCTATTCTTTACATGTCAAATTAGTCATTTTGTTAGCACTTTCCGTTAAAATACTTAAGGGCTACCTTCATACGGTTTATTTTATATCCGCGGAAACTGACATGAGTTTAAACACAATGTCAACTTGAAGAAAAGTTACAAGACTTTTATCTTGTGTTAGTTACATTTTCCATCTTTTATGAAATCGGAAATCGAATTAAATCTTGGTATATCAAGTCACGAAGTATTAATCCGTTTCCTTCGCGGTTTCAGTTATCACAACAAGCATGGTACACGTAAAAATCAAATCGGCAAGTTCGAGAGAGTAACCATAAATGTGTCTATGGATATGGCATGATTGGTTTTTTATAGAAATCTAAAATTATTTATGAAAAATTGGAGTTGCCTTTACAAAAAAATTTAAGGGTAACTCATAAAATAATACAATACGGATTCCTATTACTATAAAATTCTAAATCAATATTTTTAATAAGACTCGAACAAATCATCCGATTGACAATTTAAAGTTTCAACTTCTTTTGTTATAAAAAAGGGTTTCAAATTGTTCTGCAATTTTATCATAATTTGGAAATCTAGATTGTTGCAACCTTGAAATATTGACTCTTTTTTCCTCACTAATCATTAATTCATTCAAAGCATTTGACATTGAAGCAACATTCCCAATTGGTACTACGATACACCCATATTCCGCAAAATCCATTCCACATCCTGCGGTAGTAGTTACAACTGGAACACCACTAACAATTGCTTCTGCCCTTGCAACAGCAAAAGATTCTTGATGGGATGCTAGACAGAAAATGGAAGCTCTGCTGTAAACGTCCAACAAGTCATTTTTGTATAATGGGCCGGTAAAAAATACGCGGTCTTCAATATGAAATTTCTTAATTTGCGATGTTATTTCATCAAAATAATTGGAATTCTCAATTGGACCCACGATTTTTAAAGTCCATTCTGGAAAATGTTCTGAAACATGTGCAAAACTTTGAACTAAAACATTAATGCCTTTTTCGACTTCAATTCTGGCTACACATAGAATATAGTTTTCTCTTAAACCGTTTTCATATTTCAAAAGAGGAAAGTCCAACGAATAAGAATTAGGTATTAATTTTATTTTTTCAACATGTTTATTGATTATTTGACTCGTGGCTAATAGTGAACAACTATTCTCAGCTATTATATGATCAACAAAATACGAATTTATTAAAAGAAATATGTTACGAAGTTTCATTTTTAATTTGCTCAAATCGTCGAATTTTGTTCCATCCCAATCAAGTTTTAAAATCCATATTGGTTTATTGTTCATCTTTCTTTTAAGTATTTTAGTATTATTTTTAAATTTGTACAACGATA
>DAHXPE010000296.1 GCA_027364495.1 Candidatus Heimdallarchaeota archaeon
CTAGGATCTCAGTATTTTCGAAGTAGGCATTGGAAAAGTTAAGATTCAACCCTGTCGTTCTATCAAATTCATCATGTGCTCATTCAAAATCTCCAAGACATAAATTAGCTAAAGCTAAATAAAAATATGAAAAAGAATTTAACGAGTCAATTTCAATTGATTTTTCGTAAAATTCAATAGCTTTTTTAAATTTTGATTTTTCACTGTAATTATCTACTTTTGATTATCTTGGAAAAAAAGTTGGATTAATTCTCAAATATTCAAAATATTCTATTTTGTTGATTTTGTTATTAAATTATTAGCTAAAGAAAAAAATCATACTTTATTTACAAATCCTTGTTTAATGAATCAGTAATTAAAGAAGGAGAAAAAATTTTTATTTTGAAATAAAATGTCAAATTCTGAATAGCTATATCTCTGTTTTGTTAATAATTCAATAATAAATTCTATAGCAGTAAGTTGATGTCCTTTTGTCATATTTACATGTTTATGGATTTCTTAAAAAGAAATTCGATTCTAAAGCTAAAATATCTGAACAAACAATTGTTAAATTAGATTTTATAGTAAATGAAACATTTTTTGGCTTATTAAAGAGAATCAATGTCAGAATTAAAGATCCAGAAGATCGTTTTATCAACCCAACCGTCATAATAAATGGTAGCCAATTAATTCCAGATGAATCACGTGTTGGACTTTTTAGTACAGGTATGCTTCTTCATGAAGCAAGTGAATTCCTCAAAAATCGTTTATATTTATAAGTTAGAATAATTTCAAGGATTAACAATAATGGAAATTAACATTAAATTATATGGAACTCTAAGAGATAGATGTCCAGAAGGAACAGCACTTGGTCAAGGATTTCCTCTCAATGTTAAGGATAATGCTACCATAACAGATGCCCTGATAGATTTGAAAATTTCTAATGATGAAGTTAGAGTTGTATTGGTTAATAGTAATATAATAAAAGATTTCAATTATCAATTAAAACCTTCAGATCTTTTTGTTTGTTTCCCTCCTATTGGTGGAGGTTAATTACTAGAAATTTTTTGTGATAGCATCTTAACTACTTAGGTAAATAGGGGTTTACCTAATTTCAGAAAAACCTTAGGAATCCTTTTATACTTTTATTTTATGACCCTGACAAAATAAATTTACTTGATATCTAAAAGGTAAAGACATCTTTATCTAAATTTAAATTGTTTGAGATGAAAATATTGATTAACATAATAAGAGTAAATATGAATGATTTAACGATAAAAAAAGAACCTGTGCCAGAAAAGTATAAATACTTAGGTGGTAGGTCTCTAACTTCATCTATTGTATATGATGAAGTCCCTCCTACCTGTGAGCCATTAGGACCTTTCAATAAATTTGTTGTAGCACCAGGTATAGTAACTGGTTCAAATGCTCCTTCCAGTGGACGTTTAAGTGTTGGAGGTAAGAGCCCTCTTACAGGTGGGATTAAAGAAGCCAATGCTGGAGGTATTACACCTCAAAAATTAGCCCGTTTGGGTATTAAAGCTTTAATTATTGAAGGTCAACCTAAGACAAAAGATTGGTATAATCTAGTTATGACAAAAGATAAAATCGAATTAGTAATCGCAAATGAATATGCTGGTATGGGTAATTACGAATTTATTACAAAAATATGGCATAAATACCCAAATAAACCAGGTATTATTGGTAGTGGTATTGCTGGTCAAAAGTTGATGAGAATGGCCGGTGTTTTTGGAAATAATATTGAAAATTCCGATCCTGGTAGATATGCCGGACGCGGTGGTATGGGTGCAGTTTTGGGATCAAAAAGAATCGTCTCAATTATCACAGACGATCATAGTTGTGAATTTACAAAACCAATAAACAAAGAACTATATGATGTTGGCAGAAAAAAACTCGTTTCTGCCATGATGGAACATGCAATTACTGGTCCTGTTGAAAAAGATGGTAAGCCATACGGTGGACTAAAGAATTTCGGTACAAATGTTCTGCATAACATTCTTAATGAAGCAGGAGGATTACCAGTTCGTAACTGGACAAGAGACCAGTGGGAAGGTGCTTCAAAAATCTCAGGAGAAGCTGCTCACGAATATATTGATTCTCAAAAAGCAATCAATCCAAAAACAAAAGCTCAATATTCACATCCATGTCATGAAGGTTGTATCATGCAATGCTCCAATGTTATAACCTATCCTGAAGGTGGACCAAAAGGTGGTGAAGTTGCAGTATCCTGTCTTGAATATGAATCATCTTGGGCTTTAGGTTCTAACTGTGAGATATCTAATTTTTGGGATGTTGTTGAGCTTAATAGAATTTGTAATGATCTTGGCCTTGATACCATTGAAGCAGGTAATACATTAGCTGTTGCTATGGAAGCCGGTGTTATTAAATTCGGTGATGGTAAGGCAGCCATAAATTTACTTAAAAAAGTAGCTTCAAATGAACCAATTGGTAGATTACTAGGGATGGGCGCTTTAGGACTTGGTAATGCTTATGGGATTACGAGGGTTGCTCATGCAAAAGGTCAATCATTACCTGCTTATGATCCAAGACCAATTAAAGGTATTGGAGTGGTCTATGCTACCGGAACTATGGGTGGTGACCATACACAAGGTTATACAATTGCACCAGAAATATTACAAGTTGGTGGTAAACCAGATCCCAGAGACCTAAACAAAGCTGAATTGAGTAGAGCTTTTATGGCAACTACTGCATTCCTTGATTCAACTGGTATTTGTCTCTTCTCAGCGTTTCCAATTTTAGATATTCCTTCTGGTTTGGAAGGTATGATTGAGTGTATCAAAGGTTTTATGGGAGTAACCGATTTTGATTTAACAAAATACGGAATGGATGTTTTGAGAAAGGAAAGAGAATTTAATAAAGGTGCAGGATTTACAAAAGTTGATGACAGACTTCCTGAGTGGATGACTAAAGAGCCAGTTCCTCCCCACAATGTTGTTTTTGATGTCACTGAAGAAGAATTAGATAAAGTATTTGAAGGCATGTAAATACAATTTATTTCAAAATTAAATTTTTATTATTTTATTTTTTTGATTTTCAAGGTTATAGCATGAATAAAAAGGTTTTCATAAGTTTCAATGAAGAAAATATTAAAGTCGCTAATGGAATTGATGAATATTTGGGTGATTCAATTTGCTGGTTGGCGCATAAGGAAGTAAAAGCTATTGATGATAATTTGCTTTCTGATGAAGATCAAAAACAACATTGTGGGGAGGAACTGGCTCTTTAGTCATCCACTCAGGAAGTCTGTCATCAACTTTTGTAAATCCTGCACCTTTATTAAATTCTCTTTCCTTTCTCAAAACATCCAT
>DAHXPE010000307.1 GCA_027364495.1 Candidatus Heimdallarchaeota archaeon
GTGGGAACAGACTCGCATACACCAATGATAAACGGACTAGGAGTAGTAGGCTGGGGAGTAGGAGGAATAGAGGCAGAAGCAAACATGCTGGGTCAACCATATTATTTCTTGCAACCAGAAGTAATAGGAATAAAATTAACAGGAAAACTACCAGAAGGAGCCACAGCAACAGATCTAGTACTGACAATAACAGAAATGCTAAGGAAGAAAGGAGTTGTAAATAAATTCATAGAATACTTTGGACCAGGATTAAACAATTTAACAGTACAGGATAGGGCAACAATAAGCAATATGTCACCAGAAATGGGCTGTACATTATCATACTTCCCAGTAGATGAAGCAACACTGGATTACATGAAACTAACAGGAAGAGATCCAAAACAAATAGAATTTGTAAAGAAATACTTGCAAGAACAGTTATTATTCAGGACAGATAAGACACCAGAGCCAAAATACTCAGAAGTAATGAACTTTGATCTAGGAACAGTGGTACCATCATTATCAGGACCAAATAATCCAGAAGAAAGAGTAAACTTACCAGAATTGGATAAAAGAGTAAGCCAATACATGGATGCACACATAAAAAACAGAAAACAAGTAAAAGCATCAGAAAAAGTAGCAATAAAAGAGAATGGACTGGTAGAAGCAACAATACAGCTGAAAGGAAAAGACGTAAAGTTAAAAGAAGGAGATGTAGTAATAGCAGCAATAACAAGTTGTACAAATACGTCAAATCCAGCAGTATTAGTAGGAGCAGGATTGATAGCGAAAAAGGCAGTAGAAAAAGGGCTAAAAGTAAAACCCTATGTGAAAACAAGCTTGGCGCCAGGATCAAGAGTAGTAACAGAATACTTGAAAAAACTAAAATTAGATACTTATCTAGATAAAATAGGATTCAATACAGTAGGTTATGGATGCACTACATGTATTGGCAACAGTGGGCCTATGTTACCCCCCATTGAAGAAGCAATAAAGACCTATGATATGTACAATACAGCTGTTATTTCTGGTAACAGAAACTTTACTGGTCGTGTTCATAACCTAGTGCGCGGTAACTTCCTTGGTTCACCAATGCTTGTAGTTTCTTACGCCTTAGCTGGTACTACAAAAATAAATATTCAGAAAGACCCTATCGGAACTGGATCTGATGGTAAACCTGTTTACCTCAAGGATCTCTGGCCATCTAACAAAGAAATTCAAGATGCCATCAAACAGGCTGTTACATCTGACATTTACAAAGAGGAATATAGTAAAATTATGGATGGTGACTTTGTCTGGCAGGATCTACCAGTCTCAAAATCCTTAACTTATAACTGGGAACCTGATTCAACATATATCCGCAGACCACCATACTTTGCCCATTATACACCTGGACAGATTATAGCTGAAAATATTGAAAATGCTACTGTCCTCGTGATGGCTAATGAAAAAGTTTCCACAGACCATATTTCTCCCGCAGGTAATATTGCTAAGGATAGTCCAGCTGGCAAATATCTCCTTGCTCATGGTGTTGCCTTTGATGACTTCAATACCTATGGTTCCAGACGTGGTAACCATGAAGTTATGGTACGCGGTACATTTGCTAATGTTCGACTTAGAAATGTTCTCACACCTGATAAAGAAGGATGGTGGACTAAATACATTCCAACCGGTGAAACCATGCCTATTTATGATGCTTCAGAAAAGTACTTGGCTTCAAATACTCCGCTCATTGTTCTTGGAGCTAATCAGTACGGTCAGGGTAGCTCCCGTGATTGGGCTGGTAAAGGACCTATGCTTCTAGGAGTCAAAGCAGTCATTGTTCAAGATTTTGAACGAATCCACCGTTCTAATCTGATTGGTATGGGTGTTTTACCTCTGCAATTTGAAGAGGGATCCAGCTGGGCTAAATTAGGGCTTGATGGATCAGAAGCATATACTATTACTGGTCTTGGAAATTTAGCTCCTAAAAAGAAAGTTTCCGTTACTGCTACCAAAAAAGATGGTAGTAAAAAAGAATTTATTGCCATTGTAAGGTTAGATACAGCTATTGAATTAGAATATTATAAGAATGGTGGTATTTTACCTTTTGTTGTTTCTAAATTACTAAAAAATTAATTTAATTCTATTTTATTTCATAAATGAATATATATTCATTCTTTTTCTATTTAAAATTCTATTTTATTAGTATATGGTAGCTCATTTTGTTTTAATCAGGTTTAATACACAATCCATTAATTTTATAGATAATTACTAACTTCTTTTAGAGAATTTAAAATTCATTGAAATTGGTTTTTTTATCAATATCTATTTTTTAAACTATATCGATGAGTTTAACTTATATTTAAGAGATATATTCCTAGAAATTCATTTAATTGATGAGAGTATATACAAAAAGTTCAAAGATCAAAATTTATCTATTTTAGACCATGCATTAAAAACTAATTTAGAAATAGCAAATGAACTTCAAATATCTTTAGAAACAGCACATGTAATAAAAATTTTATCAGAATTTCATTATTCAAATACTTTTGGAAAATATGCTATTTATTATGCACATCCTCTTGATTATTACTTGACAGAGTCAGAAAAAAATGCTATTACTACAATAAAAGAAAATTTCCCTTTTGCTTTGGTGATCAATCCAGCAGATTTTGAATAGTTATTTTCTCAATGGTCCTGACAATAGTCAAGAATGGAACGGTGATGGTAAAAAAGATGTGTAAGTATGATGCATTTGATAAAACTCCGTTAGAATTTTTGAGGGTAGGTTTGCGAATAGAAGAGATATGTGAAAAATTGAATATTTCGAAGAGAGTTTTATTATCAAAATACAGGGCTGATCTAATCATTTATGTAAAAGAATTGATCGAAGCGGGAAAGACAATTAAAACAATAAATAAATTGACAGGAATAAGTTCAATAACAATTAAAAGATTAAAGAATGAAGATCCGAATGAAAGAAAAGAAATTTCACAAGATAAAAAAGATATTATAATAGCTTTTTCTAAAGCTGGTTTAAATCCTAGGGCAATCGCTTCCAATTTATCAATTTCAATTTATGATGTTAGAGAGGTACTGAAACCTGAAATCATATTAAGTTTCATTAAAAATAATGGAATTTTTAATATGCAAAAAGAATTTAGTATGGATGCTAGAGAATTAAGCAAAATAATCAAAGCGGAAGGTTTTATTATTCCTTCAAGTGGTTTGGCTAGGAAACTAACAGAACATTCTGGAGAAGGGAATTTTCCATTCTATAAACCAATATGTTCAATTATAGATGATATAATGGTAGGTGAGATTGTGGGTGATGCACATATAGCAAGATCATTATCAACTAAAGATGGCAAAAGAGATTATAACAATTTTGGAGTATCAACTGAAATAAAGGATTATAAAGAAGGAATAGACAATTTTGAAGATTTTAAAGAATTGAAGGAACTAAAAGATATAGTGAAAACAAAAGAAAATTTCAATAAAAGCGTAAAAGCAATTGAAAATGCAAAAACAGCATTATTTGAGCTTCATAAGGGGATAAGGGAATTACCAATTGTAGAACACATTGCAAAAATCTTCAAAGAACACGGTTATGAATCAAGTTTCAATATACATGATGATCATTTTTATTTTAAAACAGAATTATCTGTACAAATTCAAAAAATGTATGAAAAGTTTTATAAAGATGGGAGAAAAATATTACCAGTTGATTTTTCATTAAATGAACAAAAAGTATTTGATTGGTATGTAGGAGATGGATATTATAATAAAAAAGAAAATAGAATAAATTTTGCGACACATAATTTTAAAGAAGAAGAAACACGACGATTATCAAAAGAATTAAATGAAAAAGTAGGGATTGAATCAATAGTAGGTAAAGTTCATGATAAAAGATACCCAGATTCGGAGTACTGGGTAATAAATATAGGAAAAAAGATGATGTAGAAGAATTCTTTGATTATATAGAAAAATCAAACAAAAATTTGCTTGATGTGGCTAAAAAAACAATCCCTCATAAATTTAAAGATACAGATGAGGATTAGGATAACTCTAAAAAATGAATGATTATTGAACTCGAATGATGCCGCAGTTTAAAAAGGTTATAAATTGACCTTCTGATGTCCAACATCATTGATGTTATGTATTGTATTTAATTATATTTATTTTCTATCCATACAATAAAATAATAGATTAGTTTTAATCAATTTTTGTTAATAAATGTGTTTCTTTTGGTTTATAGATTTTTTTAAAGAAGAAAAGATGGGAAGTTGTTTCCTATATATTTTTGGGATACTTTTTTCGTAATAAATAGCATAGATAATTAGAAATCCATAACATAATAAAAATAAGGTTACAATTGTTACTGATTGTGTAAAGTTAACATTTGCAAAGTAATTGGAATCATTAATTTTATGAACAATAAAAAATCTGCTAATTGTTAACTCATTCATGTCTAAATTAGTGACCCAGCTTTCATTATCTAATGTTAGCACTAATTTCAGTAAGAATCCATTTTGTTTATCAAAACTGATTGTAAATTCACTTTTATTCGTTTTTGAAATATACTTGATGGGAATCTACAGTTGTTCGAAAATATAGTAA
>DAHXPE010000314.1 GCA_027364495.1 Candidatus Heimdallarchaeota archaeon
GAAATTGATTTTCGGTCATTTTTTTCTTATATCGGGAAATTTTTTTCTTATTTTAAATCTTACTGGTTTTATTTTTATGTATCCTTTGATGAGTTTAATTGCAACTCGAATTTACATTACCAGTATATAAAACAATTTTAAACGTAACTTCAATTTTAGGATCAATGCCATTTCCTAATTTATCTGTTTATAGTGGAACTAAGGCATTTATTTTAACTTTTTCAGAAGGACTCTGGAAGGAATTAAGAAGATATAATATATCCGTCACTGCTTTAGTTAGTGTAGGCATAGATACCGAATTTTATAATAAAGTCCATAGATCCAAATTCAGATACTTACCCATGCAAAAACCGGATAAAGTGGCTGATAAAGCACTCACAGCTCTTAGTAAGAGGAAACGTATAGCTTATACTGCGAATAGATATGCCTTTTTAATTCATAGTAAGAGAATATTACCTCAAAGACTAATTCTTTGGATGAATGATTTGTTTTATGACAATAAAAAGATTGATTAATAGGATTTTAAATGATAATATTGGATTTTGATTGTTCATTTCAAAAATTAATTTTAGTTTACTAAAAAAGATATGAATTAAATATGAGTTAATTCTTCTCAAATCATTATTTTGATATGGTAAGATATTCCCCTGCCGAATTCAATTGTTTTATATACTGGTAATGTAAATTCGAGTTGCAATTAAACTCATCAAAGGATACATAAAAATAAAACCAGTAAGATTTAAAATAAGAAAAAAATTTCCCGATATAAGAAAAAAATGACCGAAAATCAATTTCAATACTGAAACAAAGAGCAAAAAACCTATGTAAGCAGGTATGGAAAATATTATTATGAATAAACTCCAGCTTACTAATAATCTTATTGGTTTGGTAATAAAAATATGAATATTTTCCTTAAGAGCTTTGAGTATACTATTTCCTGCGGTAACTCCAGTAAATACCATGCTTAAAATAATAAAAAGCCCTAATTGAATTAGAAATATTGAAAATGATTCAAAAAAGTTATGATTTATAATAAATTTTTTATTAGAATGTAAAAGACCCAATAATAAAACAATACCTGAAAGAAATACAACGGAAAAAGTTATGAAACTATATTTGAAGAAGTTCTTTTTAAAATAGGAAAAAGAATTTGTGAACTCTGTGAATTGATCTCCGGAATTAAAGATGTCATAGGCCAATCCAAAATTAGTTGCTAAATAAGTATATAAGACTAGAATAGTTACTAAAGTTATAAAAAAAGAAAATTGAAGGATTATTGGTGAAAGATAATGAAATTGGCCGATTGCAATAATAATTGGTTCACGCTGTTCAATTTGAGGTCTAGAAAAGGGATATTTATTAACTGACAAAATAAATGGTCTAGATGAAAATAAAATAATATTAACTGTAAAAAGAAGAAGCAAAATCAAAATCATGCCTATTATTTCAGTTAATATAAATTCACGCCAATTTTCTTTGAAAAGAATCAAACTTACTTTTATATCCCTCAAGGATTCCGAATAAGAATTTTTGAATTGAGTTTGACCCATTTTTTTAACATCTTTAGAGTAAACAGGCTATATTTATTAGTACTTTATATTAAGCTTTTAATTGTAATTATTGCGGAAAAGCATAAGTTATCAAATTCATTTCATTTTGCTTTTAAAAAGTAAGATAAAAGGAGAAGTGGATTGAAATTAACATTCATGGCTTAACTAAGCCCGATGGTCTTGAAGAAACAATACAATATAATATCAGTAACAAAAAGAAAGATAAAGATTAAAAACAGTCCAATCATTTCTGTTAATAAAAATTCAGTCCAATTTTTCTTGAAAAGAAATAAACTAACTTTTATATCTATTAAGTATTCCGAATAAGAATTTTTATTCTGAGTTTGACTCATGTTTTAACATCTAAATAGGAACTATTACTTTCTTTTATGGTTTTAATTGTAATTATTGAGGTAAACCAAAATCATTCAAAACCTATTTCCTCATCTTTCTTTTCAAAAACTTAAAGGTATTTTTTCGTAAACTCATTAATAAATTTAAGTTAGAATTAAATTTCTGGTGAAAAAAACAAATTGCATGGTTGAACTAGACATGGTTAATCTAGAAAGTTACTTATTAGTGACTAATTTAAAATTGGTTAGTGGATACTAAAAACTTCCACATGATGGTATCTAACATGTCAAAATTCAAATTATTATTGCCAATTCTATTAATTGCCATATTTATGTTAAGCACCTATTCGGTCGTGGCAGATAGTGGTGATCAAACCCAACAAGATCAGCCTGATCAAAATGGTGTTTCCTCTCAAAGAGAAAATGCTGACCGTATGCAAACACAGTTTCAATATAATCAGTCAAAAAAGCAAGTTCATATAGAATCTGAAAATAACTATAATGGAACAAAAAGTCATATTGAAGTTGAAATTGAAGCAAATGATGGTATGAATATTCACTTTTCATATTCTGGTCAATTTAACAATACCAAAACTGTTCTTCAAATTGGCTTAGAAGCCAGTAGACTTAACGAATTTATCAACAACAATACCGCTATTCCTGGCTATGATTCTAATGATACACTTTTAAACTCAATTAATCTAAGAGATATGATATGGAATTTAACTGTATCAAATTCTACCTTAAACAACGTTACAACTTGGACAATTAACGCTCAAGCATCACTTACCAACACATCAACTATAACATTCCAATTTGTCTTTTCAAACGGTTTTGCTTCTTTAGCCGGTAACAGCACACTTGGTCCAAATGCACTTAAATGGAGTGTAATAATTAGTAACTACCATTATTCTGCACCAAACTCTCAATTAGCTCTTAAAATGCTGATGAAATCTGGAGATCATAACGATGGATTTAAATCTGACAAAATTAGCAACCAAACTGAAGATCATAAAGATGGTTTAGCTCATGGTAATGAATCAGCAGTCAATTTCGGTAATGGTACAACAGCTGGATTTTTCTCATGGGCAGATAGTTATATGGTTGATGGTCAAAACAAGACAATCGTAACTAGCCCAGCAGTATCTGTTGATCGTGAAGATACAGCTCAAAACCAATTATGGTTCTCCTTTGCACAAGGAAATGTTATTAACTGGGATCCAAAAGTTGGTGTAGACAGATCAACAGCCTTTTCATATGATATGGCTCACCCAATAGTTTTATCCACCGCAGTGCCAGTTAGTTCATCAACAAAAGCATCTCCTGGATTTGAAATGCTTGCAGTAATTCTCTCTTTAGGTGTTGTTGCATTAGTTACTAAAAGAAAATTTAAAAATTAAATGAAAAATTTCTTCTAAAATTCAGTATTATTTTATTTAATTAGTTTTACTATTTTTATTCCATTTAATTAGAGATAATTTTCCAAATTTTAAAAACTATTTTCTTCTTCTTGTATTTGCTTTTTTAAAAATTTTCTATTTTTAATTTTGACTGAATTCGGCAAATTTAATTTTTAATTATTGATTCTTCTATTTCCTTTCAATTGATTATTACATCTATTATTATTTTTTCCGAAACAGTATTTTAAATTAAATTTAATTAATAATTCATTAAATTTGTTTTTTCGATGTTTGATTAACAAAAGGATTTATAAATTAAACATTTTATGAAATTTTTCAGAAAAAATAAATATGAATGGTTAATTAAAATGCAAACTAATATTTTAGATATTCAGTCAATAATAAGGTATGTTTACCTCCATTAACCAACTCTTTTTGCCATTGTCGTCACTTTAATTTATGGAATCTGTGTATTGGTTGAGCTCCTAATTATTAGAAAATTATTAAATTTATTTAGAGAAAGATCACCAAACTTAGTAGATGGATTATTAATAATATTAAATTTTTCAGCAATCACTTTTTGGGTGGCATTTTCTGCTCCACTCTTCCATATCAACCAAAACTATATCCTTGGAGGATCAGCTTTAGGTGTGGCTATTATTGGTATTTCAGCCTCTAATTTAGGATCAAATTTTATGGGAGGACTTTTCATTATTTTTACCAGACCCTTTGGCGTCGGTGATATTATTACCTATAACGGAAATGTTGGTCTAGTGACCGAAATAGGATTAAATTATACAAAAATTCTTCAATTAAATAGAATCGAATTCACCATTTGTAATGCAAATTTAGTTAATGCGCTTATTCACAATTCCTCTGTTTTCGTTAAAAGTAGTTCTCATACAACTAATGAAGTTGAATTAGACTTAACAGAAAATGCTGTGAATGGAGATAAAAAATCTGACTATTCAGTCGTATTGAATAAAATAAGTTTGAAATTTCATCCAAGCAAATTTACACATAGCCTTACGGATTCATTTGCCACTAAAAAAATAGTTAGATTAGTTTATACTTTTAATATTAGACAAGATATGCCTAATATTGATGTTTCCATTGAAGGCTATGAAAATAGGCTCAAAAATGTTTGTAAAAAATTTACTGAAATCTTTGGTTTTGAGCCTGAATTTTACTTTGTAGATAATTATTGGAGGATAACAACTACATTTGTACTAACGGCAATTGACCCTTACGTTTTATTTAATAATTTTTCAAATTTTTTACAGAATATATTGCATGAAGCATATTTAATAGATTTTGGAGGTATTAAATAAGATGGACTCCTTTACTAATATATTGATAACAAATGAAAAAATTATTTATTTAATTATAACAATCTTAGTCATTATTTTCGCTTATGTCATAGTAGAAAGAAATTTACTTCGATTCGCTAAAAAAAATAAAAATGTTTACTTAGATGATTTAAGTAGTGGTATAAAATTATTTACAAGACTCATTGCTGGTTATTTAATTATCATTAGCATTGGATTATATTACAATTTGTCCAGTATAAACTTATTATTACTCGGCTTATTTGCCACAATCATTTCTTTATCTAGTATACAAATCGTGAATAATTTTTTAGCTGGCTTAGTCATTATAATTCTAAAGCCTTTTGAAATAAATGATTACATCAATATTAACGACTTTGAAGGAAGAGTAATTAAAATAACTTTAAATTATACAATTCATAAAAAAGAAAAAAAAGACGGAAATTCTTATTTATCGAACGCTCAAAATTTATTTTCTACTTACATCGGAGATAAAATGACAAAATATACCTTTATGATTTCTTTTGATTTGGCTACGTTAACGAAAGTTTTACCCATTATGGAACAAATTTGTAAAGAATATACTAAAGTATTTGGTTATGAACCTGTATTCTTTTTATATCGATTAGGCTGGAAAGTTGGTTATCAATTCCAGATAAGCGCAGACAGCTCAGAAACAATTAGATTAAATTTAAAAGAATTCAGAAATAAATTATTAAAATCAGCGTATCCAAAATAAAATAGAAATTTTTTTTTACCATAAAATAATTTTCTTTTTTTTAAAAAATGTTCTTAATTTTGGGTAAATAAAAAATCTTTAAATTTAGAAACAAATAGTTAACATCTAAAGGTGTGTTTTAAAAATAAAACGTTTAAGTTATTCTAAATTTATTTGAAATGTATTTTTTGAGTAAGGTGATTGCACAATGGAATGTCCCTACTGTAAATATAAATGGGAAAGTAAAAATATTACTCACTGCCCAGTTTGTGGCAAATTTGTAAATTTAAGTATTTATGGAATAAATACTACGACTATCACTCAAAAACAATTAATAATAATTATAGCAAGTAGTTTTTCATCCTATCTAGTCCTCTTATTTCTAATTTATCGAATTAAACTTCCTTTTTACTTCGAATTTTATCTTGGATTGATTGCTTCTTTTATAATGGGCTATGAAATGTATTATTTTTATAAACAATCGAATAACAAGCACATACGGGATTATTTTCCAAAATATAAGAGATTTTTTCTTTTAATGTCTGTTATTATTTGGTTTTCATTTTTAGGTCTAAGTTTACCTTATGAATATTTTTTTGATATTGCTCGATTTCAAACTTTTTCTTTGGTCGATTCTTTTATTAATTTCTTTATAGGATACTTTATGGGTACAGTATTAACCCTTTATCTTTTTTTCAAATCTGGGAATAGAGCTAGGGCACAAGCACTTGAACAACGTCAAAATGAATAAGTTAAATATTCAACTAATACAGTTAAGACTAGTTTTTAAAAAAAACACCTTTAAAGATTTTTCAATGAAAACATTAACCATTCCTTTTTTTTTGCTTAAGTAAAAAATTTTTAAATAATTACTCGAAGAAAAGAATTCATGAAAGTGTCGGGCTTTAATTGTTGATAGAATAAAATAAATAAAGCTATTTTTTCCCGATTGCGAAAATACAATCATTAATTATGTTAATAGCTTATTTTTGACAGGATTATTATCATCATGCAATGCTCCTTTTGTAATACAATTTGGGACGAAATACAAGGCAGGCAATATTGTCCTAACTGTGGTAAATTAGCAGTTTTGGTTGTCCAACCACCTGGTCCAAGCATTATAACAATTAGACAAATAATAGAAATGATTATTGCTGGACTTTTATCTTATGTCATTCTTTTATTTATCTTTCAAAAAATGAATCTACCATTTACATTTGAATTTTACTTTGGAATTGATAGTTCTTTTGTTATGGGTTATAGATTCTATTATCTTTTGTTCAGAACTTCTAACTATTATATTAGAGATTTTTTTCCTAATTATAGGGAATTTTTTATTTTAATTGGTTTCCTGATCTGGCTTATATTTTTTACATTAACTACACCTTTTAATTCCATTTTTAATGGAAATACTATTGATTTCGTTCTTATTATATCATCTTTTACTGATTTTACAGTTGGGTACATAATAGGTATAGCTCTTATAGCTTATTTTTTCTTTAGATCCATTAAAAGACATAGAATAAGATTAGCAAAGCAATTAATAAATATTGAGAGCTAATTTTTAAGAAAATAATATTTTGAATTCGATTATAAAAAATTCAAAAGTCTAAATTATTTCCTTTTTTATTTATTTTTTAATTCATTAACTTTTTCTAATAGAATTGATAATTCCTTTCTGGTTATGTCAATATTTGGCGATCCAGAATGTTTTTTTGATTGTATAATTTTAAATGGATTGAATAACTCCTTACTTTCTGCTTCGGTAAGGATATTCCTTTTAACTAAGAGTTCTTTAAAAGGTCCTCCTTCAACGATAATTTCAGTTACTTTTTCATGCGCTTTCCTAAAAGAAATATTCTCTTTTTTAACCAAGTGATTTGCTACTTCGACGGCAAAAATTTCATCTTTTATGATATTTTTATTTGTAATTGCAAGTCCTGAAAAAGTAATTTTTAGTGCTTTAATTATTAAAAGGGATTCTCGTAGAGTTGAGATAAGAATGTTTTTTGATTCTTGCAATTCTCTATGGTAACCACTTGATTTGCTTGCAACAGATGCTAAAAAAGGTAAATATGATCCACTAAGATCAGTTTTTGCAATTATCATTTCTAGTAAATCTGGATTTTTCTTCTGTGGCATTATCGAAGAACCAGTTGTTACATTATCAGCCAGTTTTACAATTTCTATTTCATCTAAAGAATAAAATATAAAATCTTTCGCAATTCTTGCACAATGAGATAATACCTGCACAATAATATATAAAACCTTAAAATCAATTAAACCACGATCAGAAATCGCTGAAAGAGTATTGGTATGAAGTTTAGAAAAATGCACTAACTCGGTAGTTTGCTCACGGTTAATGGCATGGCTTGTTCCAGCCAACGCTGCTGCTCCTAATGGATTACGATCTATTTCTAATAAACAATTGTTTAGTGATTCAAGATCGATAGAGAATGATTCCATATAAGAACAAAATAAATGCCCAATTGTTGATATTTCAGCCTGCTTATGGTGGGTGTAGAGAGGTATTGTTGTTTCAATCTGTTGCAGAGCTATTTTACTAATTGTTTCAATCAAAGAAACTATTTCATACTTAATAAATCCTAGCTGCTTTTTATAATGAAGACGTAATACAGTAGCAATCTGGTCGTTTCTGCTTCGCCCAATATGTGGTGTAAAACCAGTTTTTTGTATTAATAGATCTTCAATTGCACTGTGAACATCTTCATAACCAGTTATATCGACAATGTCAGGATTTTTTTCAAGTTTCTGTAATTCATTTAGCATATGTAATCCAATTCCTTCAGTTAGAATGCCTTGATTTGTTAGCATGGTTACATGAGCTATTGTAGATGTAATTTCTTCTTCAATTAAATAAAAATCTGATCCTTTTTCAAGTCCTGTATCTGATTTTGCTAAAAGTTCTTCAACAAGTGGATCCAGATGTTTTCTAAAACCTCCTCCCCAAATTTTGTGCTTTGAATCTTTATCCGACAAGATAATCATTCTCTAAGTATTTTACAGTAAAATAAAGAGATTTAAAACTAAAAAGGAAAATAAAAAAATTTTATGATTGGTTAGGAATAGCAATTTCAGATTCTTTTGGATCTGAAGCTGAAATTAGTTTGGAACTGGACCTTACTTTTGAGGCCATAATTGTCGAAAGACCAAAGAGATTAATAAAACCAGGTGAATCTAACTGGTTCCAGGTTGATCCCTGCTCATAAGTAGCTAATGCATGATTATAAAGAGCATAAGGAGACTCTCTACTAACAACCCTCTGTGATCCTTTATAAGTCTTAATTTTAACCGATCCTGTAACAAATTGCTGACTGGTATTTATAAACGATTTAACTGATTCCATTAAAGGACTATACCATAACCCCTTGTAAACAAGTTCTGAAAAAGTCTTATCTATAAGAGGTTTGAATTCGTTTTCTTCCTTAGTGAAGACAAATTTCTCAAGATCTTGGTGAGCTTTAATAAAGGTTAAGGCTGATGGAGTTTCGTAAAATTCTCTTGATTTGAGACCAACTACACGATCTTCCATATGATCAACAATACCATATCCATGGGAACCAATAAATTCACGCATGACCAGGATCATTTGCACCGGGTCTTTAATAGTTAAATCTGGGAACTGAACTTCGATAGGTTCACCCTTTTCAAAGGTAATGGTAACATATCCGACCTCATCCTTAGATAATTCTTCTAATGTGACCCAGAGTAAAGCATCAGATGGTGGTTCATGATCCGGTAGTTCTAAAACACCACATTCGACTGATCTTCCCCAGAGATTCTCATCAACACTAAATTTGCTTGTTTTATAGGTGGCTGGAATATTTTTTTCATTCAGATACTGGATTGTTTCGTCTCTGTACATATTCCAGTCCCTAATTGGAGCTAAAACTTTTAGATTTGAGTCTAAGATTTTAACGCTTAAATCAAATCGAACTTGATCATTTCCTTTGCCAGTACTACCATGAGCAACCCAAGTAGCACCGACTTCCTGAGCTATCTTTACTAAATATTTAGCTATTAAAGGTCTTCCTAAAGCCGTAGAGTTGGCATATACTCCTTGGTAAAGTCCGTTTGCTTTAATGACAGGATAAATGTATTCTTTTACAAATTCTTCTTGGGCATTGATGCTAAAATGTTTTTTTACGCCAATAACATTTAGTGCTTTATCCTCAATGGCTTTAACGTCAGTTTCTTGGCCAAGATCGACATTAACAGTATAAACATCTGTATTCAATTCATCTTGTATTAATTTAGCAATCGCAGAAGTATCAATACCTCCTGAATAAGCTAAAACTACTCCTGAATCAATGTCAGAATAATTATATACTTTTTTGAATTCCTGAATTTTCTGGCTTAGAGAGTTCATAATTATTTAATTAATAACAAAGTTTTAAAATTTTGGAACATGATGTAACAATTAAATGTATTTTTGTTATGGAATCGTCAAAAATGTTACAATCAAATACCATTGCACAACAAGTTAAGGAGTATATCATGTCTCAAATGTGTATTTACGAATGTTTGAAGAAAGGAATTATAAATTATAGCCAATTAGCTAAATTAATTGCAAAGGAGTATAATTTTGATAGTAATGCTGCTGTTAAAATGGCTATTAAACGTTTTTCTGATTCTGAAACAATTCAGGAAGATGATTCTGAGCTTATTTTGGATATACTTTCGAAAGCCAAAGTAACTATTAAAGGAGATGTTTCAATAATTGTTATTGAGCCTAGTCCTGAAGCTATTTCAAAAGTAAATGAAATAGAGCAGAAAAAATTAGTAGCCTTATCAATGGGAGAAACTCTCTATATTATACGAGAACAAACTGCTATTGTCGTAATAATTGAAAAAGATAAACGAGAAAAAGCTCTTGAGTTATTAAAGGGTTTCAATATAATTCGAATGAAAGAAAATGCAACTGCTTTAGTGGTGATAAGTCCAAAAGAAATCGTTTCAACCCCGGGTGTTTTGAATTATATAATAAGTCATTTTTCTTTGAACAAAGTAAATATTGAAGAAGTTATTTCTTGTTATAGAGACACTATTATTATCGTTGATGAGAATGATTCAGCCAAAGGATATCAAATAATAAAAAATT
>DAHXPE010000182.1 GCA_027364495.1 Candidatus Heimdallarchaeota archaeon
TAAAAATATAATCTTTTAATAGCGCTTTAATAGGAACCGGTTCCTCACGAATATCTACTAATTTACCAATTCCTTTACAATTTTTACAGCGAACTTTTCCAGAACCTGAGCACACACTGTGAGGAGCCTTACCATATCCAGAACAGGACCTGCAAATAATTGTTCCATCGCCATAACAGTTGGCACAATTATATGATAACGTTTCTATACGTTTCTTATTAGTAATTCCATCTATTATCGTCACTTTTTCTTCATTTTCACCTTTACCATTACAATTTGAGCAGGTTTCATACCCTTTACCATTACAAGTTTTACATAGCGTTGATCCTTTATCACAATCACAGCTATTATACCCCTTTCCAGCACATTCTGGACAATTGTACGGAGCGATTGACTTCCAAAGCTTGACAAAGGGCTTTCCATTCCATTGTCCATACTCGATGGTGTGACTAAATTCCATATATGGTCCTTTGCTGTTAGTACTATCAACTGGTACAATGTGCTTTGGCTCACGAGTTTCAATGTCAGCAGTTTTTTCCTGTATCTGCAATTTTGCAATAAAAAAATATTCAGATCCTAAGACAGAATCATTTTCAGTTAACCCCTCTGTTGTCGTCTTTGTAAGGTATTGTTTAAAGTTTTTCTTTAAAACTTCATGATCAACAAGTTCTAACCATTTGTTAAAAATTACTTCGTTAGATGGATCCAAATCTTCACCACAAGTGTTTGTAAGTAGTTTAACTACGGAGTAGTTAAAAAACTTTTTACATTTTAGTTTAATTTTTGAAAAAAGTAATCATCCCATAAAGAATTTATGATTTGATTTAAAATTTAGATTTAGAATTTTAAAAATAGAATATATATTTATTAAGTTTCTAGCAACTATTTTTAGTTTTTGGATGCAAAATAATGATTATTTCGAAATTAGCACGTGAACGTTATAACATTGATGAATTTTTTATCAACTACGAAGATATATTAGCCATTTTTGACGATTACTTAACGGCCAAACTTTTAGCTGAAAAAATTAATAAAATAAAGCAAGTTCAGTTGAATTACACTCCTGATGAATATGTTCGTGCTTCGGTTATAAATGCATTGGGCTTAATAGATGAATTGTACTTAAAAATTATAGATGTTTTTTATGAAGAATATGGAAATGATTTACATGATGATTTGATCAATTTTTTAATAAAAGATTTAGGCGAGAAAGAATATTTCACTGTTTTAAAGAGTTTCACAGAATTTTATCCAAATAATAAATTGTTTAACAAAAAAGAAGATTTTGAAGAATTTTATGATGACAAATCTGATGGCAAACCTAACAAGCATGTTCTGATCGATACAGTTATTTTGGCATTTTTAGCTAATGAAAATAATGCCATTAGTAAGTTAGCTTATGGAGAGCTGTTGGAAACAAAGAATTTTAAATCAGAAAAAAAATTTACCGATTTATTTGCATCAATTAGTAAATTTTTTCAAAATCAACCACCTTTTCCAAATGATGCAACCACAACGCTAATTGAATACCTTGAAAAGCCATTGAGAGAAGGTCCAAATCTTGAAAATCAATTAAAATATATTCAGACTTATTGGGGTAAATATTTTAATTCTAAACAATTAACAAAACTATTAAATGCAATAGCTTATATTTTAGAAGAAAATGATGCAATTTGGAGAATGTTTCATCCAGGAGGTGCATTTTCTCCTATCCTTACGTATTCAGGAGGAGATTATGAGGCATTTTCACCAGACAAAGATTGGATGCCAAATGTAGTCATGATTGCTAAATCAACTTATGTTTGGTTGGACCAATTATCTAAAAAATATCAACGCCAAATACATAGATTAGATCAAATTCCAGATGAAGAATTGTCATTAATCAGAAATAGAGGAATAAATGCAATTTGGCTAATAGGTCTTTGGGAAAGGAGTAATGCTTCTAAAACACTAAAGCATATCATGGGTAATCCAGATGCTGAAGCATCTGCTTATTCATTGCGTGATTATGCTATTTCTGAAGATCTAGGAGGCCATTATTCTTATGAGAAACTTCGGGATCGGGCAAAGTCCTTTGGTATAAAATTGGCCAGTGATATGGTTCCAAATCATATGGGTATCGATTCAAATTTAATTTACGACAGACCAGATTTATTTATATCCTTGAATCATAGTCCTTTTCCCACTTACACTTTCAATGGTCATAACTATTCTCAAAACCCCGATATTGGGATTTTTGTCGAAGATCACTATTACAATCACTCTGATGCAGCAGTTGTCTTTAAGCATGTTAATTTTAAAACAGGGCAAGTACGATATATCTTTCATGGTAATGATGGTACTTCCATTCCCTGGAATGACACAGCTCAATTAGATTTTCTTAAAGAAGAAGTTCGTAATTGGGTTATTGAAAAAATCATTCAAGTTGCGCGAATGTTTCCAATTATCCGTTTTGATGCTGCAATGACTTTAGCAAAAAACCAATTTCAACGATTATGGTATCCTATTCCAGGTACACCGGCTGCTGTTGCTTCACGGAGTTCATATACTGTATCTGATGAACAATTTAACCAATTTTTTCCAAAAGAATTTTGGAGAGATGTTGTCGATATTATATCCGAAAAAGTACCAGATACACTTTTATTAGCTGAAGCATTCTGGATGTTGGAAGGTTATTTCGTTAGAACACTAGGAATGCATCGAGTGTATAATTCAGCATTTATGAATATGTTAAAATCTGAATTAAATGACCAATATCGTATCACTATAAAAAACACAATAGAATTTGATCCTGAAATCCTCAAAAGATTTGTCAATTTTATGAACAATCCGGATGAAGATACAGCGGTAGCTCAATTTGGAAAAGGCGATAAATATTTTGGTGTCCTATTAATGATGGCGACTATGCCTGGTTTGCCGATGTTCGGTCATGGACAAATTGAAGGATTTTCCGAAAAATACGGAATGGAATTTAAAAGATCCTATTGGAACGAACTAGAAGACTATGATTTAATTAAAAGACATGAATATGAAATTTTCCCACTTCTTCATCAGAGATGGTTATTCAGTGAAGTAAGAAATTTTAGATTATTTGATTTTTATAGAGAAGATGGATCCGTTGATGAAAATGTTTTTGCATATAGTAATGGACAATCAAATAAAAGAACTCTTATTGTTTATCATAACAAATATGCTTCAACTGCGGGTTGGATTAAAACCTCAGCTCAATATTTAGATCGATGGACCGAACCTAGAGAATTCAAGCGTGAAAACTTGTCTGATGCCTTATTAATTCAAGATAAACCAAATTCTTTCGTTATTTTTAAGGATTCAAAAGCTGAACTTGAATATATTCGAAAAAGCAAGGATATTCATGATAGAGGAATGTTTTTAATTTTAGGAGCATATCAGTATCATATTTTTATGAATTTTCAGCAAGTTGAAGATACATCTGATAGAATTTATCTAAAAGTTTGTGATTATTTAGCTGGGAATGGGGTAAAAAGTGTTCATGAGACAATGCTTGATTTAGAGGTAATGGGAATTCAGCAAAGTGCATCAAATTTGCTGAAAAAACAAGTTTTTCTTTCATTAGAAAATTCTCATGATAGTAAGGAATTTTTTGAAAAATATCGCAAATTTTTAAAAGAGATATCATTTAAAAGAGGTGTTGAATTAAATTTTGATCAAGTTAAGAGAGACCTGAATTTTCTTATTGGTATAATGTATGCTCAGGATGTTGTAGAACAAATTTTTTCCTCTATTAAGATGAAAAGTAAATTTGCAAATGAGGATTTTGAAACATTATTTTCAGAAGTAATGGAACGAAATGCGATCTTTTTTGTCGTGATTTGTTTCTTATTTGTCGGAGTCAATCCAGCAAATCAATCCAATGGTAATGATTCAAATTTCACGGAGAGAAGTCTCTCTTTTATTGATCAATGGCGTCTTAAAAAAATTATTATTGGATTTTTCAAGGAGCTTTCATTTTCTTACGAAAAGGCAGAAGAAAGTTTGATGCTCACTCAAATCTTAATCAAATACTACACTTTACCAGAAGAAACATATCCAAGTAATTTTACTTATTATATTGTCTATGATTTGTTCAATGATCCATTAATAAATAAATACTTAAAAATAAACTATTACGAGAATGAATTCTGGTATAATAAAGAAAGATTTAATAATTTAATGGTGTATTTGACGTTCAATATTCTTTTTTACAATAGGTTTGATTTAAGCAATAAATTAATTCCGAAATTATTTAAAATGATGGAATTATCAGAAAATTCGGAATTTAAGATATCCAAGCTTAGAAAACTTCTCAAAGAAAGTGAAAATTCAACAATAATCCGACCTATGTCATTATCGACAAATAAATTTTCTTCATTAGAGTCAGACGAACAAATTAAAGAAAAAGAAAATGAAGAAAAGGAATTTAAGGTCAGAACTAAAAAAGTTGTTAAAAAAACTAAAAAGGAATAAAATAAATCCAAATTTACCTTTTATATTTTACGAACAAAAAAAATTGTTCGAAAGATTTCATTTATATAGGATGATATATCTCTTAGCTAATGGAGAATTATAAATTTAAATTCAAATTGTGTATGCATTAGTTTAGGTGAAGTTCATTCTTAAATTTTCTTCTAAAAAACTGTCTAAAAAATTAAGTAATGGTAAGAAAAAATTAGATCCATCTGTACATCTTGGACTATGGTCAGTTGATCCAATTGACGGAGGATTACTTGATAAATTATATCCAGCTATTAAAATTTCTAGTAATGATGCATTGGAGAAAATATCAGTTAAAATTAAAAATTTGATTCACATAACAGTTAGGGACATGAAGTTCAAATCAGAATGGTCACTTTCTCCTCTAACAATTGATAATTATCATCATTATCTGTATGGTTTTTTTTCTAGATCGATGGCGAGTTATCTCAATTCACTTACCGATTAATTTTAGTCTCTGGTTAATCGATGAAAAATCAGATTTACTTATTTTTGAATCCCTTTTATCAAATAAAGTTATTTTTTTCCCCCTAAATCAATGGGAAGATCAAATCATAGTTCCTTTATATCAAGATTTTATTGAAAAAAAAGAAGAATTTGAGTCATTGAAAGGAAATTAAATTTCTAGGTTTATTTAGAGTCAAGAGCTTTTTTCATTAAATCTGGAATTTCATCAAAAAAATTAGCTACTAAGACACCAGCATCTTTTAAGACCTTCCTCTTAAAATCAGCTGAATCACTACCCTTCTCTACAATTGCTCCGACATGGCCAAGTGAAAATGTCCTAGGTAACGTTTCTGCGAATTTTCCTGAAATATAGGCAACAATTGGTTTTGTAATTTTTTTTTCTTTGACAGCATTAGCAACTTGCTCTTCATATTTGCCACCTATTTCTCCATAGATACAAACAGCATCTGTTTCTGGATCACATTCAAATAATTTCAATAAATCAACAAAATTTGATCCAGCAATAATATCACCACCTATACCAATTACGGTACTTTGACCAAATCCGGCATGAGATAAGATGAGAGATGTTTCAGAGCACATACCCCCTGATTTTGATATAACTCCAATTCTACCCTTTTTAAAAGAACTGTTATCAAAGCCACCAATTGAACCAACTTTTGTGACCCCAACAGTCATGATACCTATCGATGATGGACCAACAATTCTAACATTGTGCATTTTTGCTATTTCAAGAAGTTTTGCTGAATCTTTTATAGGAACATTTTCAGTGATGACAACAATCAAAGGGATATCATTATTAATTGCTTCAACAACCGCATCGAAAACCATTAGAGGTGGAACATAAACAACTGAGGTATTGATTGACGGGTCAAATGTTTTAGCTTCTTTCACTGAATCAAAAACTGGCAAACTATTAACTTCAATTCCTCCTTTACCAGGGGTTACACCGCAGGAAATTTTTGTTCCGTAATCTCTCATTTGTTTAGAAGTCTTTACGCCTTCACGCCCAGTAATTCCTTGAACAACGACGACCGTGTTTTCATCTATTAATATTGCCATATTACTGCTCCTTTTTATTTTTGTATTCATTAGATTTTCTAACAATTAATTTAACAGCGTCAGTCATAGAAACTTCTTCACCAAAGATATCCATATCCAAATTATATTTATCTTTGAATTCGTTAAGTAAAGCAAATGCTTTTTCAGAATTAGGACCCGCTCTTCTAATAACTACTGGATATTTCGGTACACCTATCTCCTCAAAACCATCTTTAAAACCAGCTAAAGTTTCAAAAACATCTGTAAAATTGGCTGTTCCACCAATTACTAAGCAACCATTTAATCCTTCTCTAGACAAAGTGATTTCAGTTAATTTTTTTACCTTATTCCGTGGAGGATTACCTGAATATTCCACATAATTAGCTGGTTTTCCACCAGCCTGAATTAAGGCATCCATACAAGTCAAAGATACGCCTCCTCCAGATGCAAGAACAGCTATATCACCATCTAATTCCATAAATGATTTACCAGCGACTCCTCTATAATTATAATAATCAATTCTTCTAGCTTCTAGTTCACGTTCTGTTAATAAAGTATTATCCTCTATATCAGTTATATCATAAAAAATGTCGTGTCTACTAACAGCATTATCATCGATGGTAATCTTAGCATCTCCTGCATATAATAATTTACCAATTCCAGTTTTTATAATTGGATTGATTTCTAATGCTTTGCAATCATACTCAATAAAAGCTTGATAACAGTGTTGAATAAACTTAGACACAATGATAATATCTTTATCATTTATGCCTGCACGCTTAGCTATTTCTCGTGCTTGAAAATCATGAAGACCATCTAGAAGAGAAACTGGATACAATACTGGTGCTTTATGAGTTATAACATCATCTATATCAATACCTCCTGCCATTGAAAATATGATCATTGGTTTTCTACTATCGGTATCGTAAATAATGGAAATATAATATTCTTCAGCAACATCAAGTTTTTTTTCAATTAACAAAGTTGAAATCGAATGGTCCAGAAATTTTGTTTGGTACATCTGATCAATTATTTCTAAAGCTTCATTATAATTGCTTGATTCTTTGATTAAACCATGTTTCTTACGATAACCATAAGGTATTTGAGCTTTAATTATAACACTCCCATGCTCGTAAAAGAACTCAGAAAACTTATTCTTATGATAACTAAGGTTAATGTACGATCTATTATCTGTTATAATACCTGGTGGAATTCGAATACCAACACTTTGCAGTATTTGTTTTCCACGATATTCTACAAGTTTCATTTTGTATCCACGACACTTTACAACTTTTTTGAGATAGTTAAATATCTTTTCCTTGTTCCTGCTTTGATTTCGACAATTTGATTTTCTACGGATAAAGAATTTATTTTTTCAAGTGCTTTTTCTAGGGATGTATGATTTTTCCAAAGGATAGTTAAATATCTACTTAACTTAATCTGATACCATTGGTCAATTAATGCAAAAGAGAAATCCAAATCCTTTCCAAACGAATATAATTCCGAATCAGTTCCAAGGAAACCTTTTGTGCCTTTAGGCAAATCTTTTGTATTAGAAGCGTAATAAGGAGGAAGTGATAAAACACAATCGATTGGAAAATAATTTTCCAAATAATCCAAGATACCTCCTTCGCTTTTAATCAATGTAATCTTGTTTTCTAAATCGTTTAACTGAACTTGTCTTTGAGCAGAATGAAATGAAAAGTCATTTATTTCGGTAGCAAGTACTTTAACATTCTTTTTAGCAAATAAAAGAGCCATTATAGCACTCGCTCCAGTTCCTATTTCAATTACACTTTGAGGATGAATAATAGAAAGAATTGCTGATACTATAGCTCTTCTTAAACCAGCAGTCGGTATAAGATTTCGTCTTTCAGTCAGATTTATATCTAAATCTAATTCAATATCATCTAATAATTTAAAGAGATACTTATTATAATGATATAATGCTCCTGAATTTCCTAAATCAATTCTATTTTTGGAATTGACCCATTTCCTTATTTCAGGATACTTTTCTATTACTTGATTTATTGGTAGAGAAAAATCCTTTGCATCAAGATACATTAGTTACAAATAACGTCACATTATTAATCTTAAAAAATTACTTTTCCAAAAAAAAATATAGTGAGCTAAAAGTATGCTCTTTAAAATAAAATTCTAAAATTGTATTAACGTAGTAATTTTCATCTTTGCTGTGATTTAGGCTTGAATTATCCCGTGTTAACCAAAAAAACTAATATCATTCCAAAAAAGATAATTTTTGGTAATCCAGAAAGGTCTAGTCCTAGAATATCTCCTGACGGAAAAAAATTAGCTTATTTAAGTTCCTTTAATGGTGTCTTGAATGTTTTTGTAAGAGACCTTGAGACTGGAATAGATAGGGTTATTACATCTGATCAAGACAGAGGAATTTCATCTTATTACTGGCATTTTGATAATGAGCATATTTTTTATATTCAGGATGTTAAAGGTGACGAAAATTGGCAATTATTTCGGACAAACATACATTCCAAAAAAACAGCCTGTTTAACTCCTTTTGAAAACGTCCAGGTTCAAATTCTTGATAGATCAAAAGAACATCCAAATGATCTAATTATAAGTATGAATATGGATAATCCAGAATTACATGATATTTATCGTTTGAATGTATTAACAGATGAATTAACACTATTGGAAAAAAATCCTGGTAACTTTACTGATTGGATCACTGATCATGATCTCAATGTACGTGGAGCATTAAGATCAAAGGAAGATGGTGGTTTTGATTTACTTCTGAAGAATTCTGAAGAAACCAATTTTGAAGTTTTTTATTCTTGGTCAAATGAAGATTCAGCAAACTCAGGCCCGTTATTAATTTCAAAAGATGGATTATTCATTTATTTATTAGATTCAACAGGTTCTAATACAACGAAATTCATAAAAATGAACATTGAACATAAAACACAAGAAATTATTTATCAAGATCCTAATTATGATGTTAGTGGAGCGATTATCCATCCAGACACATTAGAAATTCAACTTATTATGTTAACAAAAGAACGAGATCATCATATAATTTTTGATGAATCTATTAATGAAGATATAGCTAAAATAAAAAGACTTCACAACGAGGGAGATTTTTTCATAGCTAATCGAAGCCTTGATGATAAAATATGGCTAATTGGCTATACTAGAGATAATGGTGCAGTACCATATTATCGGTATGATAGAGAACTGAAAGAATTTTCCTTTTTATTTTATCATCAAGGAAAAATCAATAATTTTAATCTTGCAAGATTGGAACCAATAGTATTTAAAAGCAGAGATGGTCTTCTTATTCATGGATATATTTCATTTCCAGTCGATTTAGAAAGAAAAAATCTTCCACTGGTTTTGAATGTCCATGGTGGCCCTTGGTCACGTGATTATTATGAGTTTGATCCTGAAGTGCATCTATTTACAAATCGTGGCTATATTTGTCTTCAAATAAATTACAGAGGATCAACTGGGTATGGTAAAAATTTTACTAATGCTGGTGATCACGAATGGGGTAACAACATGCTAAATGATTTAGTAGATGCTGTCAATTGGGCTATTAATCAAGGATATGCCAATCAAGATAAAATTGCTGTTTATGGAGGCTCGTACGGTGGATATGCAGCTTTAGCTTGTTCAACGTTCACGCAAAATATTTTCTGTTGCGCTATCGATGTTGTCGGTCCAAGTAATCTTATTACTTTTATAAATTCTATTCCTGAATACTGGAAACCTTTCTTAAACATGTTGTACAAGAGAATTGGAGATCCAGAAACTGAGGAAGAATTCCTAAAATCAAGGAGTCCTCTTTATTTCGTTGACAATATCAAAATTCCACTTTTAATAGCACAAGGTGCTCATGATCCAAGAGTAAAGAAAGAAGAAAGTGAGCAAATAGTACAAGCACTAATGAAAAAGAATATTTACCATAAATATCTTCTTTTTGAAGATGAAGGTCACGGTTTTGTCAAACCAGAGAATAGATTGAAGTTTTATTCTGAAGTAGAAGATTTTCTTTCAATATTTCTAGGTGGATTTAAGGAGTTGTAAAATAGAAAATGATCAGATTGAGTATGGATTGGTCTATCAGAAATAAAAAATCTTATTTTTAACAATT
>DAHXPE010000325.1 GCA_027364495.1 Candidatus Heimdallarchaeota archaeon
AAAATTGAAATCTTTATTGGGCTATCAGCGACAACTTCTTGAATCTCTTTCAGTTGCTTTTACTAAATCTTCTTTCTTATCGTTTTACCCGCAATAATCTTCACCCTACTCATTCTTCCGAATCCTATTTTTCTTCAAGAAAAATAAACATCTAAAACAAATACTTTCTTTTCTTTTACATCTCCACCTCAATTAATTTCTTTATAAATCTCATTAGGTATAAAAACGAATGGATTTTTTTGAAATCACTTCATTTTTGTTCATTCGTTTATGCACCTTTTAAAAGAGAAAATTTTTGCATATTTAATTGATGAGGAAGAATGAGTAGGGTGAAGATTATTGCGGGTAAAACGATAAGAAAGAAGATTTAGTAAAAGCAACTGAAAGAGATTCAAGAAGTTGTCGCTGATAGCCCAATAAAGATTTCAATTTTGAGATAATAATATCCTCAGAGTCCGTAGAATCAATGATGTTGTAAGAAATACTTTTTGTATAATGATCTCTGGATTGATAGCGAAATAATTCGAAAGAAATATTAGAAATTCATTTGAATAAAGAGAATGCATATTAATGAGGAAACTTATATATAAAAAAGAGAACTGAAAATTTATATCTTTCATTGTGAGATGAACCTTTAAATAAAGATTCTAATTTAAAAAATTAAGAATTTAGAGGTCAGATGTAAAAAGCAAGGGATAAAATTAATTCTGGTTAAATATTTTTTACATTTCTTGAAGTGGTGCGCTTAAGTTCCGCAGGTAATAATACAAAAATTTTGGTATATCAGTACTCCAAACAAACTCAAGATTCTAAAAATGTATCAATTTATGATTACTGAAAAAGAATATGATGGATCTAGAACAATACCAGAATTACCACTGAAGAATCCTATTTGATCGGTTGAGCGGAGGATATTGTATCTGTACTCTGATAGAGCACGATTCGGAAAGAAACTTATGAATAATTCTTATTATGATAACTTTCAGATCAGCGATACACAATAAGAGCATCCACATAATCTCTATCCCCAATAAACAAACAGTACTTACAATGAAAGTATCTACCGAATTAACTTTCTTTCTTGGATTCACTATCAACTATTTTTACGTTTTTTGTACCACAATGGGGACAATAGCTGGAGACACCGAAAGGATTAACGAGTTGTATCATTATGCCAAGTAAATTAGCTCTAAACAAACAAAAAAATCAAGTAATAATCCATGAAACCAGTTGCTGAGACGACCAGACCATTTTTTCTTTTCGTTTGGATGTTGAATGGTTCTTAAATCTTCTAACGCTATGGTCGGACAGTCATACTGTTGTGCAAGCTGCAATAGATTTTTGACAACAAGTGAGACCCTTTCTTTTCTTTTTCTCTTAAGTTTTGAGTGGATTCGTGTGAGTTCCTGAGGACGTCGTTTCTAACCAGTTGCATGTGCTCTTTGTAAGTTAAGAAATTCATGTTCCTCATCAATTAAATATAGAAAATTTTTCTTTTTTAATAGGTGCGTAAATAAATGAACAAAATTGAATTTTTAAAAAACTTGGAAATCAACGATATTCTTAAATTTGGAGAATTTACTTTAGCAAGCGGTGGCAAATCAGATTTTTATATTGATTTAAGGATTATTCCTTATAATCCGGTCTTTTTTTCGACAGTTACGAAGCAATTAGCTGAAAAATTTGAAAATGAATTAGAATTTGATGTTATTTGTGGAATTCCTATGGCTGGGATGCCTTTTGCGACACTTATTGCTTATTTTTTAAAAAAGCCCCTTGTATTTATAAGAAAAAGTCCTAAAGACCATGGTTTAAATAAATTAATAGAAGGAGGAGATGTCAAAGGAAAAAAAGTACTAATAATTGATGATCTCGTCTCAACTGGTTTCACTAAAGAATTTGCAATAGATGAATTACGAAAGGAAGGAGCTCTAGTTGATACCTTAGGAGTAATATTGGATCGAAGAGAAAATGAATCAGATTCCAAAGTTTGGGAAGAGGCAAAAAAGGTAAAGGTTGCATGTTTATTTAAACTATCAAAAGAAGAAATTTTAGCATTTAAAAAATCTAAATAAAAAAAACTTACTACATACAAAAACTCAAAAATATCTTTTTAAATATAAAACTGATAATAATTGACAACAGGTATTTTCTTTTCAAATAAATTTCAAGAATTTGATTTAGGACCAAGTCATCCAATGAATAAAAATCGGATGATCTCAGCTTGGAAGTTATTTCAATCTATTGGGTATAAAGACACAAATATTTATTCTCCCGAGCCTGCTAAACAGGATGATATAGAAACCATTCATTCTTCTGATTATGTTGAAGAGGTCAAAAAATTAGCAAAAGAATCATCAAAATCTCCAAATTTTATTTCCGATAAATATGGTCTTGGAACTGCAGATTGTCCGATTTTTCCAGAAATGTTTGATGCTTCATTATTGATTGCTGGTGGCACATTAGAAGCAACCAAAATGGTACTAAACGGTCAACTTAAAAATGCATTTATATTACTTGCAGGATTACACCATGCACAGCAATCAAATGCATCTGGCTTTTGTTATTTCAACGATATGAGTATTGCAATTCAATATCTAAGAAAACAAGGTTTTCGGATTGCCTACATAGATACAGATTTGCATCATGGTGATGGTGTTCAAGCCCTTCATTATGATGACCCTGATGTACTCACCCTCAGTTTTCATGAAAGTGGGCAATTTTTATACCCCGGAACTGGTTTTAGTAATGAAATAGGTGGACCAGGAGCTGAAGGTTCATCTGTGAACTTACCATTTTTTCCTTATACTTATGACGAAATTTACCAAAAATCCTTCACCGAACTTGTTCCCCCAATCATAGAATCTTTTGATCCTGATTTCATCATTTGGCAAGCAGGTGTTGATGGACATGCAAATGATCCATTAGGACATCTCTTGCTAACAACCAATACTTATCAATTAATAGGAAAAACCGTAAAACACTTTGCTGATAAATATTGTGATGGTAAATTAATTGCTGCAGGAGGGGGTGGTTATAATCCATTCTCAATAGCGAGAAGTTGGTATGTGGAGTTTGCTACACTTAATCACCAAATTACTGTACCGACAAAAGTTCCTGAAAATTGGCAAATTGATTATTCTAATCGTTATCAAGAGGAACCTCCTAAAATCATGATGGATGAAGCATCAACTGAGGCATTGGTTGATAAACCAGAATTAATAAAGGAATATACCAAATCTTATAGAAACATCTTTCATGAAGAACTTGATTCTTATTATACCCTTCCCACTAACTCTAATTTTTAAATTTTTTTATTCTTCAAAATTTCATTTGGTTCTCAATAATAAATTTGCTATACCCATGTCATATTTTTGTATTTTTTTTCCCATCATTCAATCAAAACGCAATGTTAGTACTAAGGTCTTTGATAAAAACGTCGTAATTTCGATCGCGTAGTTGTTCTGCAATCTCACGTACAGTTTTTGTATTAAGAATTGTTTTTGCTTTTTTATAGGTTTTTTTGTGGAATTTATTTTCTACGTAAGTCTTTTTAGAGCGTAAGATTGCATATACTATTTCAGCTAAGTTACGAGCTATTGCAGTCCAGACTTTTTTTCCTCTACCGCGGCCTTTTCTATCAAAAAGAATTCGGGCTTTACGACCTAACCTTTGTGTAGTTGACATGGATGCTACTTTAGCAGCTTGGACAAAGGCCCTTCGTAGATACT
>DAHXPE010000328.1 GCA_027364495.1 Candidatus Heimdallarchaeota archaeon
AAATGGATGTAACATTTTAAGAGAAGTTTCAAGAACATATAATAAAATTATTTGAGGAATTTGCTTTTCTGTCTCATTGGAGCTGTAAACTCTTGTTTTAGTCGCCTCAATGTACCAATCGCAAAAAATATTCCAAAAAAACGTTTTAATATCCCTGGCTGCTTTCAAATATTCGTAACCAGACATATAAGTATTAAAGTCTCTCAATAATAAATGAAGTTTTGCAACAATCCATCGATCAACAATTGTCAAATTGTTATATATCTTTTTATCGAATGCTGGAACATTTGTCGATTCTCCTAACTGCATAAGAACAAATTTAGTTGATTGATAAATTTTATTACAAAATTTGTGTGCCGCTTCTAATTGACGCGGATCCATGTTAATATCCAAACCTGGAACAGCATTTGACAGTAATGTATATCTTAAAGAATCGGCACCGTGTTCATCAATAATATTGAGAGGATCATATTGATCAATATTTTCCATGGACTTACTAATTTTTTTACCGGATTCATTTCGTACTATGCCATGTAAGTAAACATATTTATAAGGAGTTTTACCAGTTAATTCGATCCCTAGCATCATTTCTCTAGCTACCCAGAAAAATAATATATCGTATCCTGTTTCGCGCATATCAGTACTATAATATCTTTTAAAATCAGGTGCATTAGTATCCGGCCATCCTAATGTTGAAAAAGGCCATAAACCTGAACTGAACCATGTATCTAAAACGTCATCATCTTGTTTGAGTGTTTTAGAATGGCACGTAGAACATTCCGCAGGATCTTCTATTTCTGATGTTTGGTGATCATTCTCACAGTACCAGACTGGGATTCTGTGTCCCCACCAAAGTTGCCTTGAAATGCACCAATCACGAATATTTTCCATCCATTGAAAAAATCTTTTCTCTTCCCTTTCAGGCATAATAATTGTGTGTTTATTTTTAACTTGTTCCATTACTGTTTCAGCAAGTGTTTTTGTCTTAACAAACCACTGTTCGGATATACGTGGTTCTATTATTGTGTGGCATCGTTGGCAGTGAGCGACAGAATGAGTGTAATCTTCTATTTTTACTAATAATCCTTCTTTTTGTAGATCTTCGACAATTTGATTTCGTGCTTCAAATCGATCAAGATCAGCATATTTTCCACTATATTCAGGGATCATTTTACCAGTTTCAGTCATAACAGTTATGAATTCTAAATTATGACGTTGTCCAATTTCATAGTCGTTGGGATCATGTGCTGGTGTAACCTTTACAGCTCCAGTTCCAAATTCTGGATCAACAAGAGGATCCTCTATGATCGAAATTATCCTCCCATTTACCGGCACAAATGCTTTTTTACCTATTAATGTGCCAAATAATTTGTGTTTTGAGTGAGTGGCTATGGCTGTATCTCCAAGTAGAGTCTCTGGTCTTGTAGTAGCTACTTCAATGAACTTAGTGGCACCTTTAGCCCAATTGCCAGATCCCCATTCACCTTGAGGCTTTGTAAATGTTTTTGTTTTAATAGGGTAGCGAATATACCACAAATTACTTTTAATTTCTTCAGGTTCAGCCTCTAGATCAGATATAGCTGATTCACATCTTCCGGGACACCA
Source organism: Candidatus Heimdallarchaeota archaeon (assembly GCA_027364495.1). Next base: position 1,606 of record DAHXPE010000328.1, read on the forward strand.
ATTGACTAAATAACTTCCCTTATAAATTAAACCCTTTTTAAAAAGGGTTACAAAAGCTGTTCTAACAGCTTTTGATAAATTATCATCTAAAGTAAATCTTTCACGAGACCAATCAGAAGACATTCCTAACCGTTTCGATTGTTCGGTAATTCTGGCATGATATTTTGCTTTCCATTCCCAGGTTTTATTGATGAACTTCTCACGACCAATAACTTTTCTTTCAATTCCCTGTTTTTTCAACTCACGTTCAACAACGTTTTGAGTAGCAATTCCTGCATGATCAGAACCAGGTAGAAATAATGTCTGTTTACCTCTCATTCTTTCAAATCTTGTCATTAAATCTTCTAATGAAATGGTTAACGCATGACCCAAGTGTAAAGAACCCGTAACATTGGGTGGAGGTAATGTTAAACAAAAAGTTGGACTTGATTTATTTACTAGACCTAGTTTTAGTTGAGTATCGGGATTAAAAAGATCATTTTCTTCCCACCAAGAATAAATTGCTTTTTCTATGTCTTTTGGCTCATAAGCCTTTCCAAGTTCAATTTGAAATTTCATATATACCAACTAATATGTTAAAAACATGTTAAAGAGTGATTGAAACTTTTCTAAAGAAATGTAATCTGATTAATAGCTAAAATTTTTGATTATTAGTAAATAACTGATTCCATTCAACTTTTAATAATATGCTATTATTAAAATAATATATGTAATAAATGCTATTTATTGCCTAGTAATAAATTTTTACCATGTTGTTTACTACAATTTTATAGCATAGTCTAAGTTGCTAATGCAAGTTGAATTTAATTATGATCAAGAATATATCATTTAAATTGGAGAATATAAATACTCCGAATAAGCTACTGATCGATTTTGGTCCTAAATTTTTTAAAATCCGTACTATTATTGATGGTAAAACTTCAGATACTTTTAAATTTCAAAATACTTTGTTTTATATCTCAGAAAACAGAGTTCAAAATTTAGAAAGAGAGTTTAAAGATGCTTTTGCATTAAAATCTGGTATGTTCACTAGGCAGGAAATTGAAGCTGCCCAACTTTTACTGCAAGCAGATGAAAATTTAGTAGATTTATCGAGTACTTTTCAAATAGAACGTGCTTATACGAATTTATTCGAACAAGTACCAGCTTTTTTAGGTTTTGATTTTAGAACTGATGAAATTAACTTTGAATCATGGTCTGTCTTTCTAACAATTCCAGTTACAGCAAATTTTGATGAAATACTAAAGACTCATTTAAACACACTTAAAACAATAGGATTTATTTATTTAAGGCCAACAGATTATTTGACTTCTTCATTTTATAGCCAAAAGGCGCTTATTGGAGCTGAAAATGTCAAGCATAAATATGGTATATTGATAAATGTTAGTGATAAAACTGATATAGGAGTTTTCGATGAAGAATTAATAGAAAATGGGTATGCTCAATTATCTTTAGGTGTGAATACAGTAATCGAATATTGTTTAGCTATTTTACGAGATTTAAATATACGCGGATTTAAACGAGAATTATTGGAGGAATGGGTTCAAGCTGATGGGACATGTCTAAACGATGCACAAACAGTAATCAAAAATATTCGTAAAAAAGATGTAGATATTAAAATTATTTTGAATTCACCTTTTATTCTATTTGATTATACTAAAGTCACCAGTCTGAAAAATGATGTTAATTCAATTCCAGATGGTATAATTACCTTACTACAAAGTCAAAAGAAAATTAAGAAAAACATAAATAAAATATTGGCGAATGTAATTATAGTTGGTCCAGGTTCAGAATATAGAGGATTTGATTTTGCACTTAAATCAGGTCTGACTCAAGAATTTGGAACTGGTTCAATTAACGTCATTAAAGGGAATGATCCAAATAACAGTGAAATCAACGGATTATTGGAATATTTATCAACATTTGATTCCTATGATTGCTATAATATAACAAAAATTGGAATAGACGAATCAACAAGGAAAAATCTTGAAAAGCAATTTGATACTCAGATCAAGGATATTGATGGAATATTAAAAGAAATTAAGAATAAGAATTATTACAATCCAGATCAGCTTATCCATCTAAATTTAGAACTAATTAATATAATGAAAATAATAAAAACGTTGCCTGAAGGTTTAAATACAGCCATTGAAACGAAAGTGTTTGCTGAAACCCAAAAATTTTCAAAAGAATTTG
>DAHXPE010000377.1 GCA_027364495.1 Candidatus Heimdallarchaeota archaeon
GTTCTAAAAGCTTTAAGTTCAGAGGTCTTAATATCTTCGTTATCATTTGCAAAGGACATAATCCAAGAATGAGCATGTGTACCAGAAACAGGAATATTAAACAATTTACCAGCTAAGACATTAGAGGTTCCAATACAACCACCAATCATAGCAGCTCGTGATCCTACAATAGAAGCTTCATCATGAGCTCTTCGTAAACCAAATTCAATAACTTTATTTGGCAGAGCACTAATTACAATTCTAGATGCCTTTGTAGCTATGAGTGTTTGATAATTAACCATGTTTAGGATTGCTGATTCAATTAATTGAACTTCACCAAATGTTCCAGTCACCTGAATGATTGGTTCATAAGGAAAGATAGTACTTCCTTCTGGGACGAATTCAATAATACCCTTAAAAGAGAATCTTCTTAAGTAGGCTAAAAAATCTTCTGAAAATTTATGTAATGATTTTAAATATGTAATATCTGAATCTGAAAATGAAAGATTTTTTAAATATTGTAAAACATCTCCTATACCTGCAAAAACAGCGTATCCTCCATCAAAAGGTAATTTTCGAAAATGAAATTCAAATGTAGCTTGATCATTTATTTTACCAGTTATAAAATATCCATATAACATGGTAAGTTCATAAAAATCTGTATATAGTCCTCGGTCATCCAATGAATGTATAAAGGTATGCATTTTACTTTATCTCGCCAATTTTATGCATTTATTGTTCAATTATATGATTACCCAAACCTCCTTAATAATAACAATTATTTTTATAAAAATAAGAAGACGAAAATCAATATGTTGAAAGTCAAATTTAGCGAAATTGTTGATGTAACAAAGATCGGTTCTGCTGATAATCCAATTAGTATGAATAATTTATTACTGAAAGCTAATAATAACCAATTATCTGCTTCTCAAAATGATAAGGAGAAAATTTTGTTACTCATAATAGACATGCAAAATGATTTTATGGAACAGGGCTCATTGGCTGTCCAAAATTCTCATAGTGATGTAAAAAATTTAGCTAGCTGGATTTATAAAAATATTGATAAGATTACTGACATTGCTATCAGCCTTGACACTCATCAACCACTTCAAATATTTCATCCATCTTGGTGGGTTGATGAAAACGGAAAACACCCAGATCCTTTTACAGTAATAACCAAAGAGGATATAGAAAACAAGAAATGGAGAGCTGTTCAATGTGAGAAGGAAAGTTATGAATATGTAAAGGGATTGGAATCAAAGGGTAAGAAAAAACTAGTTATTTGGACTTATCATTGCCTGCAAGGAACTTTTGGTAATGCAATAGAAAACCAATTATCAAATATAATTTATTTTCATTCAACAGTTCGAAACTCTGTCCTTATTCGATTAGTTAAAGGTCAAGATCCTTTAAGTGAGATGTACGGAATTATTAAAGCTGAATATGATCCTGAAAATAAAATCAATACTGATTTTTTGAACAAACTTAAAAAATATGACAAAATTGTAATCGCTGGAGAAGCCAAGAGTCACTGTGTCTCTGAGAGTATTAAACAGATAGTAGATTATTTTGATGAAAATAATATAAACAAATTAAAAAATATATATATTTTAGAAGACTGTATGAGCAATATAACTGGTTTTGAAGCTGAATCTGAAAAAGAATTTAAAAATTTTAAAGAAAACAACCATTTGAACATAGTAAAGTCCACAACTTACAAATTATAAAATGAATTTCAAAAACTATTAAAATTGGGTTTATTAGTGGTAAATTTTTATCAGTCCATATTGGACATTACCTAGTAATTACTCTTGTTCGTCGTATTATAGATAACATCTCTAAAAAACGTGATACTATTCTTTGTGAACAACCGCGATTTCAAATGTAGTTGCAATTTGAAGCAATTGGTTTTGATTTTCCTGAAAAGATAGCTATATCAACATCTGCACCATCGCGTTCTGAACCAATTGCAAAAGAGCTAAATAAAATAGCAAAATGTAATGTATCTTTTTTAAACTCATTTAACAATGAATCAATCTTTTTAATAAGATGATAAGGTCATTTTAAATTCACTAAATTCTTGTAAAAAGCGAATAAAAATGTATGGAATGTATCTAATAATTTAACTCTTTTAAAGCTACTTTAGAATTCTCAAGGAGAAGAAGATCTATTTGTTCATTAAATACAGTTTTTGTTTCTTGGTCAAATCCTACATCCTCATTATAATTAAACATTTCTAAATATAAGTTGAAAGATCTCAAAATGTCTTTTAAGGTTAATTCCAAAAATATTGTTATTATTTCTCCTGTTACCCTCCAATAAAGAATTTCCGAGATAAACATACAAACCGTTAATTCTCTCTTTTTAATTTTGACCAAGACCCGTGTGTTTCCTAACCCGATGTCCGTTACTATACCAAGATTAAAATCAGCGAACTTTTTAATAGCCATTGCAATTCCTGAATAATATTCAATATTTTCTTCGTAATTTCTTTCCAAAGCATAATCTCGGATGATTAAAGGCTTGTTTTCTTTGTCGAATATTATGAGTCCTTGTATTCCTTTTATCAAGAGTTGATGATTAATTGGACCATATTCATCTGAATTCTTATAAACTACCTTAAAATTATCATATGGATGCTGCATCTGCTCTACTGTTGATTCAAGTTCACTAATAGCATGTTTAAAGTTGAAAAACAATATTGTATCAATTTGATACATAAATTGATCTAAATAATTCATCTCTATGAATTTCTTGGTCTTTGTCATATTATAAAATACTGTAAAGGATTTTATTAATTGATTTAAAGTCATTTCCATTAAAACTGTTAAGGATTCACCTGTTATTCGACGACTGACTATTTCACTAAGCACCATGCAATATATTTTTTCATCACTAAATTTAAGATAGTATCTAGATAAACCAATTCCAAAATCTGTAAAAAATTCTTTTGTATAATTAAAAATATAGTGGGACATAGAACTAATAAATGCTGTAATGATAAGAATATCATTATCATTATGGTTTTCTAATGTCGTGTCGTAAAATCTTGAAAATATAGGTAATCCATTAGTATCAAAAATAAATAATGCTTGTATGCCAAAATTAGTGATACTAGTCTTATAGAATGTAAAATCACTGAGATCATTAAACGGTCGAAAATTACTCATAAAATAAACTTTGCCTTATCTAATTTGTAACGAAACAATTAATTTTAATGCTATAATTCAATCAATTTTCTAGAAATTATAAAAATCTATGCAATTAAAACTTGAGTATTTGTACTTAGGTGGTTTTTTATAGCCTTTCAAAGAGTAAAAATCTCAACAATCAATAATTTTTTTGCTCTTTTATGTTGTTTATCAGTCTCTGAGAGGGAACTATTTTATCCACTGATCCATTCACAGCATCGGTATTGTTGAATATTCCTTCACCACATTCATCATCACCTATCACAATGACAAATTTTTGGTTTAGTGGTTTCCTTGTTGTGTGTAACTGCACCTGTTACCAATAAAACATTTGCATATTTAATGGAGGCGACAAAAGAAAGTCCAAATCGTTCAACATCGTAATAAGGATTTGTCAAATTCGTTATTTTTATCTCCGTCGCATTATAACTGTCAGTATCCACTTCTCTGAGATAAAGATTTCTTCAATTTACCAAACAAAATTGAATTTATTCGAATAAACAAATAAGTAAAAAGATTAAGGAATAAATATTCTAATTTAAAAGTAACAAAACTGGATTTATCAAACAAATGCAATTTTTGGGGATTGTTTTTTTCTACCTACAATGAAAGCAATTGGGAAAATGATACCTGAAATAAAAATAATTAAAAAAAATGGTAATAATGGGTCCTGTGAATATAATAAATTAGAAGATCCAGGAATGAAAACATTTACAAGGGGCAATAAAGAAGATCCGAAAAAATAAAATGAAGTTGTACCACCGAAGATTGACGAAGTAGTCGAATTTTTGCTATACAAAGTTATGTGGGTAACCAATGCATTCTGACCAAGTAAAAGACCACCATTAATTAAAAGCTGACAAATAAAATAATCTAGAACACTAGATTGGTCGAGTATCTGGACAATTGATCCAAGTATAATAACAACTAAACCCAGATAAATCGTATGCTGAACACCAATCTGGTCCGTCAATTTACCAGCATATAATATAAATAACGTCGAAAAAAGCGTTATTATACCAATTAAAAAACTTGAATAACTCCCTGATAAATCAAGAATATAATAAGCATAAGGAAATTGTAAATAATTAATGATTCCATTGATTGTTCCTAAAATAATGTATAGAACAATTACCTGTTTAAATTTCATTAATTCTACAAATGAGGTTTTGATAAAAACATTTATTGGAATAGTGTTTATTGTTTTCTTAGCTGGAAGTTTAAGCATATAGAAAATATAGAACGCAAAGAGAATTACATTACTTAAAATAACCAATGTTGCTAGTGAAAGGTGTAAAAAGTATTCAAATAAAATTGGTCCAATCATACCTCCTATATTCGAAACAAAGCTTCCATAACCATTTATGGTACCTTGTTTACTTTTTTCGGTTTCATTTATAAAACCACGGGTGATAATAGGAGGTAAATGCGTTCCTGTTCTCATTACTCCAAAGAAAAAGGCAAGAATGAAAATGTTATCAGACAAACCGATTATTATTATAGATATGCCAACAAAAAAAACACTTAAAGTTAGGGTTATTTTTCTGGATAATTTGTCTGCAATTATACCCAAAGGATAACGGGTTAAAGAACTAATAAATAAACCAAATCCAAAGATAATCGCCCAATTTGCATAAACTTCTAATTCCGTATAACCCATTTTTTCTAAAATTAATGGAAAAATGACCCTAAAGCCATTGAAAAAGAAAAATCCTAAAAACTGGACAGACATAAACAAACTGATAATCTTTTTTGAATCAGGATTGTAATTTAAAACTTTTTCTTTAGAACCAAGCATTATTTTGTTCCTAAAATGAATAAATCTTTAATTTTAAAAAAAAAAAAATTTAAATTTAAAGGAACTGAACTTTTCTTCCCAAATAGTGAATTTTAAATAAATATGTTCTATCTTATCTTTGTTTATGAAATAAAAAATTCTATTTTTTTTACGCTATTGATATCTCTAATTTTACTTAGTATATTAAAAATAGCCTAGTTTTTGTTGATTATGGATATACAATATAGAGAAAAATATATTAATAGGTAAACGATATTTTATTTGAGGATATCCATTTTTGGTTATAAATTCATATACTCTTAACGAATCCCATCTTTTATCAGAAAAGAACCTAACAATAGTATTCATGTTGACAATAATTTTCTTTTTTGTCGAATTAGCAGGTAGTTATATTAGTAATTCACTAGCTCTTTTTGCAGATGCCTTTCATATGCTGCAGGATATTATTGCACTTGGTATATCAGTTTTAGCTGTTAAAATCGTTAAACGACCTAAAGATAAGGCATTCACTTTTGGTTATAAACGTGCCGAAGTAATCTCAGCTTTTCTTAATGGGCTTGGTCTCTTTCTCATTAGTATTTTCATTATTTTTGAATCCTTTAATCGTTTAAATTCTCAGGAACATATTCAAAGTGGTATTATGTTCGGAGTTTCAACAATTGGTTTGTTTGTAAACATTATTGGTTTATTATTATTGAAAGAAGTTCAAAAAGAGAATATTAATAGTAAAGGAGCTTTTTTACATGTTCTTAGTGATACCTTAGGATCATTAGGAGCAATAATTGCTTCAATACTTATTTATTTCACTGGACAACCTATTTTTGACGTTATTGTCTCTGTAATGATAACAATTTTGATATTAATAAGTAGTCTTCAAATAACTAAGCAAGCACTAAATATTTTAATGGAACAGACACCTAAATCAATTGTCATAGGTGATATAGAAAATAGATTATTGCATATTGAGGGAATCAAAAGTGTACATGATATACATTCTTGGGCAGTCAGTATGGATCAGTTTAATTTTTCATGCCATGTTGAAATTACAAAAGAATCTGAACCCTGTACAATACTAAATATGGCTACTCAAATGTTGACTAGTGAATTCAAAATTACTCATACTACGATCCAAGTAGAACATGAAAATAAATTTACCGATTGTGGTTCGTGCAAATAAAAAAATATCTTTAATTTTGACTATTTACAATAAAAATATCTTGAAGCATATCTTTTTTAAGTTGATGTAGATATTCATTTGATATTTCTCCCACATCAGCTACTTTATCTAATTCATTATGAAAAAAACGTAAAATAGCATTGTGATTATTAAATTGGTAAATAAGATCTGTTGCAATTGTAATAACAATAAAACAAAAATTAATGCCATTAGCCCTGGGATCATGATGATTTTTATCAGCTTTGTTAAAAGAAAAAATTAAGGATTGTAGATTACTGTATTTTGTATCTGTTGAATCTGGTATTGGTAATGGACCAAATAATCCGGTATGGGAATCACTTCCCATTCCAAGCGTTGTAGAATAAAAAACAGCCATTTTTACTAGTAAAATATCATCTTTTGGAAAATCTGTTTGAGAAAGACAATTTGGACCTATTGGAGTCATTTTAAAAAAATAGAGATGGACAAAATTCTTAACATCATTGTAATAAATTTGGAAATTATCAGTTTTATCCTCTGTTACAGGCTCATCTGTTCTAAAATTAATAACTGCTTTGGCTATAGAAGAAAAAATATTTTCAATATTTTCTCCACTTTTAGCTGATGATTCTAAAAACGAAAAAGAATTATTAAATGTTTTAGAAAACTGTTGTACAAGTTCTTCGCCCTGTTCTGTAGTTAAACATTCCATTTCAGTTCGTAAATCGACTTTATTGCCTACTAAAATCATTGGCACAGGTTCATGAATAGTTTTTCTAATCTCTTTAATCCAATCTACTAATTTTTCAGCGGTTGAAGGATTAGAAACATCATATACAAGAATACAGCCATCAGTACCTTTGTAAAAAGCTTCTCGGATATTGGAAAATTTTTGCTGACCAGCTAAATCCCAAATTTGTAATCGTAAGGACTGGCCATCAGAAGAATAGATTTGATTTTTTGTTGCATAATCTGCTCCAATTGTCTGAAGATAGCTTGCTCTAAAACTAATTCCCAAATAACGCTCTCTAATGGTTGATTTTCCAACAAAACCTTCACCACATAAAACAATTTTAGCTTGCAATATTAATCGTCCTGTACTTTCTAAAATTCTTTATTAAAAATTACTTAAGCACAAAATAATTTAATAATTTAAATTATTTGTGAAATTCTTAAAAAAATTGA
>DAHXPE010000379.1 GCA_027364495.1 Candidatus Heimdallarchaeota archaeon
TGGATCCGAAACTATGTTATTACTGTTATCTGTACCTACAGCTAAGACATATTATCCTAAAATAGGATTTGAAAAGATTGACAATGCCTTTCAAATTTCAAGAGAGCTATAATCAAAGTAATACAATGTTTTTTGATTCAAAACAAAATAAATTCCAGGGAAAATAATCCTCGATTTTTCTAAAAAGAAAGTAATGAATAATTCAATTTAAATGAATTAAAATTTTCATTTTTCTTATTATTTACTTTTCTTCAGAAATTCCTGCTTAAGGATATTTCTGACTCCACCAAAATCTGCTCCTTCAAATATGTATTCACCGTATTTTGCCTTTTCGGGGTATTCTTCATCACCTAAGAACATTGCTTCGCTTATTTCTCCACCAACAATAGCTGGGGGTAGAAAAGCCACTCCAACTTTCATTCCAGCTTTTAAAGTAGTCATATTAGTTACTACGGTGAAATCTTCGGAACCATTATATACTTTTGAAACAAATAATTTGGTATTTGGTATAGGAACAATATTTCTTACACCAACAATCTGCATATCAATACCAGCTTCTATAGTTGGTCTGAAAGGTTCTTTTAAACGATCTGGAAAACGTCTTAAGAGTTTTGCAGCCCAAATCACATTTGCTTCTTGAAGTGTTGGCTTTCTAGGATTACCTTCGACTGTATAGTTAGCTCCTTTATAAGAATTAAAGATTTTATCAGCTATTTTAGAGATTTCTGGCAATAATTCACTATTAATGAGTTCTTCATCTGACATATAGCTATATTTTAACTGTTGGATATGAGAATTTATTAAATGAATTAACTCATTAATTTGTTCTTTACTAAGAGTTGGACGGAATGATTGTCGTAAACGTGCTGATTCTGATAGAATTCGGAGGGCAATTTCAGCCACTATTATTCTAGGGTTTTTATCAGTAGTAGTAGTCGGCATGCAGGGCCTCAGTTTAATAAGCAATTGCTATTTATTGGTTTGTTCCTATAAATAAAAGTAAAAAAATTTAAAAATAGTCTGTTTTATTAGTAAAGTAATAAGCATTTAAATAATTGCTTTCTAAAAACAAAATCTTTATAATTGCTAATGTTTTTTACAACATCTTTAAAAAATAACTCCAAGTCTTATGAATGAGATGAATTTTAGTGGATGAAGACTATTATGCTGTTTATTTAGCTGAGAATGACGAATTCTTGAATAATTTTGTAACTTTTTCAAAAGAAAATAGAAATCGCTTTGGTGTAACTGGACAGAAAGAACTTTGGCCACTAGAACAACTCTACAATCTATTGAAAAGGTATAAAGGAGGATTTATTTTAGATGTAGGGCAACACGCCTGTTTAGGAATGGAAGTTAAAAAACTACCCGAAGATGGATGGTACGAAGTCAAATATAGAGATCCTTTTTTTAAAGATTCCAAAACGCTTGATGTGAATGTACATTCATTAACAACTCGAAAAGAGAAGCGAGTAAAAATACAATGGTTTGGAGTGTTTCAGTTTTTAGAATCATCGGGAGAACAACCTGGTTTTACCACGTTATCAAAATTTAAATACAAATTACGTTTACCAAAAGAACAAAATAAACTAATTCAACAAGATATGTTCCTTTGTGGAGATATCTCAGCCTATCTTGCCTCAAAATCCAATATTTCATTTGTTAATTTTACAAAGAAAGATAAAAAATGATACAAGTTTTCAATATGTAATGTTACAACGTACAAATAATAGTGAGTTTAGCTATATTCTATTTAAAATAGGAAGGATAGGACCTGAAGAAATTTACCATGATAATTTACCAAAGGAAATAGCAGAAAATTTTACAAGTACAATTTCAGTTGAATTAGGACTATATTTAAGCCTTATAATATCACAAGGAAAAGGAATGGCAAAAGAAGGATTATTTGGACCATTACCTTGGTATCAATTACCTAACCATGAATTATTACTATTTTCTTTTCTCGTTAAAAATTCTATAATAGATGATAAAAGAAAAAAAGAGAATACCTTATGCTTTTCAGTTATCATATTCCCTAAAAATTTGGATGTCTTAATGCATTCTAGATATATGATTGAAAAAACACTTGAAGAAGCATTGATAAAGCCACAAAAAGACCGTTTTGAATTAAATGAAAAAAATATTGAATTCATTGTGAACACTTCAAAAGAAATTATTGCTGGTAGCTATGAATCAGGTAAAAAAATACTTCAAGAGCAGACACTAGACGAGGTTATATCTTTTGAAAGTATGGAGCTTTTTGCAATATATTCACTTCAAAATAAGACATTGAAAACCTGTTTAATAGGAAAAAAAGAAATCTTACCATCAAATGATATTTTTAAAAGAATACTAACAGATCAATATCAAATATCTGTACGAGAACACGAAGATGGATCATCAAGTTTAATAATTGAATTTAAGGAATTGGATGCAATAATCTACGTGAAATTAACTCATGTATTAAGATCAAAAAGGTTAGTTAATTTATTATCAAAAATAGATTCATCACTAGAAATATTATCAACATATATTTCATAAAAAAAATTTTTATGAATCTTAAGTTCGATCCATAGTTTTAGTTTCATAAATTTGGTGTTTAGGACGACCTCGAAGCATATCAACGGTAGCAGTTTGAACATTCTTAAATTCCTTGCTATTCATAAAAGCTTTAAAGTGCTCATTGGATTCCCATTCGCTGTAAATCATGAAGGAGTTAGCTTCGTTAACATCTTCCATAAGTTTGGTTTGGATATGACCCGGAAGAGTCTTCATAAGAGCTAATGCAGCATTTGATATTTTTAAAAATTCCTCTCGATGTTCTTTTTTTACATCATAATGAAAGCCATAAGTCAGCATGATATTTATTCCTTAAAATCTCGTTAATATGGTTAAAGGAAGCTATTTTTTAAACCTATGTATAATTCTATCTATAAAATATTTCTACCTTAATTTTTTTGTTGTCCTATTTTTTATTAATATTTATTGTGCCGTTTATTTTAAAATTATATCAACATTTTATTTATAAACGAAACTTTAAAAAACCAGAGGTTATATATATTATACAGGTGATTATGAATGGAAAGTACAAGTTTGGTCCCAAATGAATTAATCAAGAGAGCGGAACAAATTCAATATGAATTAAGTCATCCTAATCCACAAATTTCTGTTAATATGCCAATCTTACCAGTATACCTTGGAACAATATTCCCACTTCATCCATTAAATAACATTTTAAACGATCTGAATCTTGTTAAGGTATTGAATTATATCTAAAATAGCCACAATATCTGCAAAATTTATTTAATAAATTCTATCGGGAAAATATTAAACTTAAGAATTGGTTTTCTCTTTTAAATTAGATTAAATGAATTGTATAAGGCGTTTTTTAGTATTTGTCTAATAAAAGGAATCTTTTCATCATTATATTTCGAAGGTAAAATTTTGATGAAAAAAAGATGACCTACCAAGATCTTCTTTTTAGTTTGATTAAGGATCCAATTGAAAAAGGCGAACATTCTGAAACCAAAAAATTATTAGATTCTTTACCTGAATCAGATGAGAAATACGTTTTAGTACATCGCAATTCCTTTATTCACGATTAAGAATTGAATCACTAAGGTCCTTTAAAAATGGGTAAACTAATTGAAGATGGATGTGTCTTGTCATGAAAAATAGTTTAGTATACTGTCTTCATTTCTGTTGCAGCTGCGAATGGCATTGGGATTCAATTTCTTGTCTATCAAATGACAATGATTTGTTTGTTTGAATTGCCCAAGATTTAAGTTCTAATTTTGAAGTTCTGATGAAATGATCCTTTAAATCGATATTTCCAGATATAACACGTATTTATTCATAAATTGGTCTGGAATTTTCAATTACCCCAGACAAATGGAACGTTTTTTGTTCAGTCTGTTTTTGATCATTTGTTAATGAGAGCTCTTTTGGAAAGATATGTAATATTCTGGTCCTGTTTACAAAATGTAAAATTTTCAAACTTAATTTTAAATTTGCATCAACTTTATTATTTTGGTGACGCCAGGTTTCAATGTAATCTCATAAGACATTTCTATTTATTAACAAACATCTACTAATGAAAGTTATATTAATGAAAAAATCCCTGACTAAAATTATTGTAACATTTCAAAAGTTTTGACT
>DAHXPE010000384.1 GCA_027364495.1 Candidatus Heimdallarchaeota archaeon
TAAATAAATTTTATTTAAAAAAATTGCTAATGAAGAAAAAACAATAACAAAATAAAACATTATTTTAAAACTAAATAAAAAATTATGCAAGTTTTATATAATGTTTATTAATTGTTATGTTTTTTGGTGATTAAAATGAAAAAAAATAAAATTTTGACATTTTTTTTGATAGCAATATTAGGAATTTCAACCTTTGTCATAACTGCTCAAAATACAACCTTAGCAGATCCAACAATGGTTGATCCTTTACTGCTTGACGTGAATGAAAGAGAAAGGATAGAAAATGCCCCTATCAGTACATCCTTTTCTGATACAATGCAAACTGATTTTGATAGTCAGAATGCAACAACCCCAGCAACTGGAAGTGGGTCACCGAATGTAATTGGTGATCAAAAACTATTTCTAGCTTTGAATGATTATTATGGTTATTATTTCTTTGCTCTCTTTATCCTTTATGCACAAAGTGAAAATGGTGAAGTTTGGGTTCAAAATAATCGTAATTGGCCAGCTAGTAATCCACGAGATAACAATGAACAAATGGTCACGATTGAACAAGCTGAGTATTTGTTGAATGAATTTGAAACAAACATTTATGCTCAAGAAGCAGCTTTTTATGGTACCCCTGGATTTCAAAATGGATCGAATAGTATTTTAAGTAATATATATTGCCAACCCGGTGTTTTATCAACTAATGGATTTCCAGATTCTTATTGTGATTGGTCAGATTCTAACGGCAGGACTGCAATTTTAGTTGAGAATGTACGGGATGATAACTATTATATTCCCGGATACCCAGTTTATATTGCAGGATTTTATTCCTCTACGCTTGATGCTTATTTTGATCGTAATATCATGACCATTGATTCTTATGATTGGATAAATAGAGTTGGACCTAATGGAAATAGACCTTATCTTTACGAGTCGACTTTTGCCCATGAGTATCAGCATTTAATACATGCTGATTACGTACCCGGAGATGATTCATTCATTAATGAAGGTTTTTCAATGTATGCCGAATATCTCTGTGGTTACGGAGTTGATTATGGTTATGTAAATGCATATTTTGCACAACCTTATAATTCTCTTACTGAATGGGGTGATTTAGGTGACATAAACATCTTAGGAGATTACGGTGAAGCCTTGTTGTTTACTCATTATATTGAAAATCATTACACAGGATATCAAACAACATATATGAAAAATGGTATTCCTGGTGTCGCTGGAATTGAGCAGGCAGTAGCTGATACTATGGGCCATAAAGCACATTCACAACATCAGGTAACGTTCGATCAACTCTTTAATTATTTCCATATAGCCAATTTAATCCAAGCAAAATCTGGACCATTCAGTTACAGCTCAGTTGATTTTAGTAAAGCTAATCCACTATCAATGGAATCTCTTTTTAATAATTCCGCTTCAGGGACAATGGATACGTATGGAACATATTATTATCTCTTAGATGGATTAAATGGTAATTATATCCTATCTTTCAAAGGTGATACCTATTCTGACGTTGTACCTGATCCTGGATGGACACTTGGAACAGATGGTATCTGGTTTTCTGGTGGTGGAGATCTGATCGATAGGTCAATTGTTGGTTCAGCATTTGTAGACGCAAGTAATCCTGTTCTCAGTTTTTACACCAATTATGATATCGAACAAGGCTGGGATTTCGGTATTGTTCAGGTTTCAACCGATTCTGGAGCTACTTGGACATCTCTTTCAAATGAATTTACTACATCCAATAATGAAGGAACAACATCTGAAATTTTAGCTCAATTACCGGGTCTAACTGGATCATATGCTGGCATAATGACTTTTGATTTATCAGCTTATGTTGGTCAAAATATTATGCTTCGATTCAGATATATGACTGATTGGAGTACAAATTGGAATGGTTGGTACATAGATTCAAATAGTGTGACTATTAGTGGTGCTCAAGTTTCATTAGCACAACTTCTTCCACCTCCACCTCCAACTGTTGATTGGGATGTTACTATTGTAGCCGGCATACACTCTGAAAAAGGTGATAATTTCCTTAATGTTGATAGAATGTGGATAAATTCCGTAAACCAAAAGGGATTTTCCTTTTTAAACTTCTTCAACTTAAAACATGTATCTAATTTCTATGTAGTAGTAATTACACCTCGAATGGATGCAGGTTCTGCTTCATTCGAATTGAATTTAGACCAGTATCATATTCATGGTCACTGGTTTTAAAAAATAAAATTTATTTCTTTTCTTTAAATTTTCTTTTTTTTTTTTTTAATTTGAGAGTGCTGAAAAACTCAATTTAACCTTTTTCAAAAAAGTCAATCTTTATTCAGATTAGCCAATGAAGTTCAAATTTAATTTTTCCTTTTTTCAAAAATCGAATTATTCAGCACACTCAATTTGTAAATAAAAGACATGTTTAAATAAATAAAAACATTTTCAAACTTTATCTCAGACAATCGGAATCATAATAATCCTATAAGAATAATCATTAATGGTGAAAGAATAAAGTTAAAACTGATAGCCAAATGGTTTGCTGAGGTATATTAAATCTATTTTCAAGAAAGCTAACCAGTTCTACAAAGTTATTTCAAGATATAAATTGCTCACCATTCCATTAATTGATTTTACTTCACCATTTTCTCCTTCTAATATGGATTCATTGAAAGATGAAATCGAAGAAAAAAATCCTGATATTAAGAGGTCATCTGATTGGAATAACTATAACAGCTAAAATAATTAGAAGAATAAATAAAAAGGCAAAAGTAAAAGGAACTATTTTCCATGTCTATAGTTTTTTGAAGATATTTTATATTTGATTTTTATACTAATACCTAATTTGATAAAAAAGAAAAGAAATATAAAAAAATAAGGAATTAAGGAAATTTTTTAAGGGAATATTCCTCTTAATTCAATTGCTTTAGCAACTCTTTTTACTGAGAGAGCCATTGCTGCTGTTCTAAGGTCTCTAATACCATATTGTTCAGAAGTTGCAAATACTTCTTTATAAGAATTTACTAAAATATCTTTTAATGCACTATTAACTTGATCTTCTTTCCAGAAGAATGATTGTAAACCTTGAACCCATTCAAAATAAGATACTGTTACACCACCTGCATTTGTTAATATATCTGGTGCTACAATAATATTCTTTTCTTTTAAAATATCATCTGCTAACGGAGTTGTAGGACTATTTGCACCTTCAACTACTAATTTAGCTGTTATTTTATCTGCATTAATGTGTGTAATTTGGTTTTGCATAGCACATGGTGCCAGAACATCCACATCAAGTTCGAAGACGTCTTTAGTTTTTTCAAATGGATCAGCTTTTGGGAAACCTTGAACCGATTTTTTAGGATTAGATTGAGCATATTTTATTAAGTTAGGAACATCAATTCCTAATGGATCATAAACTCCACCATAGGCGTCGGTAATTGCAACCACCTTACATCCTGCGTTAAATGCAGTTTGTGCAAAGTAAGTTCCAACATTACCAAAACCTTGAATAGCAACGGATACGTTTTCAGGTTTTTTATGTAATTGTTTTCGTAATATTTCTTCCATTATGAAGAATACACCTCTTCCAGTTGCTTCAGTTCTTCCTAAACTTCCACCAATTTCTACTGGTTTACCTGTTACAACTCCCAATTCAGTATATCCTTTCACCATACTGTATGTATCTAAAATCCAACTCATAATTTTTGGATTTGTATTCATATCAGGTGCAGGGATATCTTTTTCGCTACCGATTAAATCCCTAATAGAATACGTATATCGTCGAGTTATTCTTTCTAACTCTCCTTCGCTGACTTTTAAAGGATCAACAACTACACCGCCTTTTGCACCACCGTAAGGAATATTCACAAGGGCTGTTTTAAGAGTCATTAAAGCAGCAAGAGCTGTTACATCATCTAAATCAATATCTGGTGAATATCTTATACCACCTTTACATGGACCTCTAGCCATTGAATGTTGGACTCTGTACCCTTCAAATATTTCCACAGAACCATCATCCATTCTGACTGGAAAATGTGAGATAAAGGTATTAGTTGGACTACTTAAAATCTTTAAATATTTTTGTTCTAATTTAATTTTGGAAGCTGTTTGGTTTAAAGAAATTAAAAAATTACTCCAAGGATTTGACTCATCTTTTTCTTTCTGTTGCACTAGTTGAGACATAATTACTCACTTTTTATAATTTCTGCTCTTAAGAAAATTTAAAAATTTATTCTAGGCTTAATTATAAAAGCTTTTTAAGACTTTAAATAATGGCTTAAGTAGAAGAATTTTTTAAAAATTGTTTTTTTAAAAATCCATCAGATTACATAATTCAATTAAACAATAGATATGTGCCAATATAAATGATTAACGACGAAGATTTGTTCATTATTTTATCCAAAGAAATTTTACTTCTTTCTGACGCTCAAAAATCTAATCCAGTTACAAAATTAATTTATCATCATAGTTCGTTAAATTTTACCGAACAATATCACTTCTTAACACAACACATAAACCAAATAAATATCTCCGTTTTAAAAGAACATAAATCCAAATTCTTTCATTTACTTAATTTGCTTTTAATTTCTTATTATTTAGGAAACATTTACTATTTTAATTATAAAAATACAATTCAGAAAGAAATATTAGATTCATTTGTTATTTCAAATCTCGATATTGAAAAAAATATTAAATTTTTCCTGATTAATTTTGATGGTTTTTTTCTTATTAATAAAGATCTGGATAAAAATAAATCGATCACTAAACGATTTTTTTGGGGCAATCAAATCGATGAATTAGGTAAAAATGATTTTAAAATAATTTTAACGAATAATGATTATTTTGAATTATTTAATGAAACCATTGAATTTATTTTCAATAAAATCAAAGCTATTGAATCAATCGTTTTTGATTTTTATTTCAATCTTTCTAAAGATTTGACCGAGAGTTATATAATTTCGAATCCAACAATTAAATCCTTTTTTAACAAGTTAATTTATTCTAATAGTTCTCAAATTGATGAATGGAGAGAAAATTTTACAATAGATGACAAAGATAATTCAGATATATCTTCATTAATCAAGAATGGTTATTATATAAATTCACTTTTCTTTTCAAATGAAGAAATTGAAAAAATGCTTCTAAAGTGTAATTTAACTCAAAATTCCAAACTTAACGCTTTTGATGGTTTATTAATTCATGGAGAAAATTTACAAGGTTTAAATTATCTCAGAGAAAATTACAAAGTTCATATTGATTGTATTTATATTGATCCACCTTATAACACGGGATCGGGGAGTTTTTTATATCAGGACGACTATGGTAAGATTGCATGGTATTGGTTATTGGAAAATCGATTACGATTAGCTTATGAACTATTAAAAGAGGATGGTGTTTTATTTATATCAATAGATGACAATGAACTTGTGACCGTTCGAAATATTCTTGATGAAATTTTTGATAGATTTGTTGGTATGTACGTATGGCACAAAAAAACACAACCTTCCTTTCTTAATAAAGAATTAATATCGGTGACTGAATATATTCTCGTTTATAAAAAGGGTTTAAATTCTATTAGCATGAAAGGTGGTTTTACTGATCCAAATAAACATACTGAATTATTAAATATCTCAAATGAAGTTACTCAGAGAAATTTACCAAACACTAATACCCTAATTTATTCTAACGGAAAGTTATTTAGCGGAATTGTTGAACAAGGGGTTTATGGTAATAATAAATTGCAGGTTACTCTCAAAAATACAATTACTGTTACCCAAGGTATTTCAGACAGTAATATTGAATTGATTGGAAGATTTAGGTGGACTCAATCAAAAATCGATTCTATTTATCTTGAAAACAGACAAATTGTTATTAAAAACTTAAAAACCTTGAGACCTACCGTATCAGGAACTGGAAAAGAAAAAATTCGTCCCCCAATTACATTGCTCTCAAAAAAGATAAACAGTATTCCAACAACTACCGATGGAAATTTTGAAATGAAAAATTTATACAAGATTGCTCCATTTTATTATCCAAAACCTGTTGGTTTAATTAAATTTTTGATTGATAGTATCACATATAATGACAAAAATGCAGTTATTTTAGATTTTTTTGCTGGATCAGGAACTACCGGTCATGCAGTGATTAATTTAAACAGAGACGATGGAGGAAAAAGAAAATTCATACTGATTGAACAGGCCGATTATTTTGAATTATTTAATGAAACCATTGAATTTA
>DAHXPE010000388.1 GCA_027364495.1 Candidatus Heimdallarchaeota archaeon
AAAATTCAAATGATTGTCATCTCAGAATTCCGTAAAAACCTTTCATGTGATTATAAAATTAATATTTTAGCTTTAGTTGATAGTAATTGTTGGGATTGCCAATTTTACATTCCCGTTCTTCAAAGATTATCTGAAAATACTCCTAATATTGATTTAAGATTATTAGATATACATGATAACACTGACATCCATCTATCTACTAATGGAGGAAAAAAGTCACCATATGTTATGTTTTACTCGACAGACGGTTATTTAATTGATACATGGATTGAACGACCAACAATTGTTTATCAACTGTATGCTAGATTACGAAAAGAATATGGTTTTGATGATAATAACAAAGAAATTTTTCTAAAGGAATATAGAAAAGCATTCTTAAAAGACCAAGAAACTTTCTATCGCGCTGCGGCAGAAGAATTAACTCAAAAAATCAGTAGAGCTAATGCAATTCAAGGAACTAGTAAAAGAATAAATTCACAAGTCGTTAATTCTTTACATTAAATTTTAGTTCTTTTTTTCCAGCTAGTTTATTCTCACAAATATTTATTATTTTTTAATTTTTCATTTTTATTTATGAAAAACTTCGCCGTTCTGGGCTTAGGCTTAATGGGAAAAGCTATTTGCTATGATTTATTGACTTATGCTAAAGACCATACTGTTTATGGGTTTGAATTAAATGATGATCGACGATCGGACTTAGAAAAAGAATTTGCTCATTTTAATGATCGTTTTATTGCTAAAAAATTAGATTTATCAATTAAAAAAGATGCATCAAAGGATAATTTAATTCAAGAATTGAAAAGTTTTGAAATTAAAGTCGTATTTGGAGCAATAGATTACAAATTTAATGAATATTTATCAAAAATTTGTATTGCTGCTGGTTGTTCATTTGTTGATCTCGGTGGAAATCCAGAAATTGTACAAAAACAGCATCTATTAGATAAAGAAGCTAAAAATGCGAACATTACCATTATACCGGATTTGGGATTAGCTCCAGGAATGGCTGATATTATTGCTGCTTCTTTGATGGAACAATTTTCTGAATTAAATGAATGCCATATTAGAGTAGGTGGTTTACCACAGGAACCTGAAACCATTTTAAATTACCAGCAGGTTTTTTCAATAAGAGGTTTAACAAACGAGTATTTAGAAGATGCTATTGTTATACGAAACAAGCAGCTTACAACAGTTGAAAGTTTGACAGAAGTTGAGGAATTAGAATTTCCAAAACCGTGGGGTAAATTAGAAGCATTTCAAACAGCTGGCGGGACATCAAACCTTCCTCATATCTATAAAGGAAAGATTGGGGAATTAACTTATAAAACAATAAGATTTCCTGGTCATTGTCAATTTTTCAAGTTTTTGAAGGATTTTGAATTACTAAGTTCTGAACCTTTTAATGATTCAAACTTTTCCCCTAGAGATGTTATTGAACATTTCCTTGTAAAATATCTGCCAAGAGACAAAAAGGATGCTGTTCTTTTAAGAGTTACTGTAACAGGCATAAAGGATTCTATTAAAAAACAGATTACAATGGATTTAATTGATTTATTTGACACTAAGACAAATTACTCATCAATGGCTAGAACAACAGCGTTTCCAACAAGCATTATTGGACAAATGATTATGAATGGTACAATAAATCAAAAAGGTGTACTATTCAGTGAAAACACCATTCCTTTTGCTCATTATATTGAAGAATTAAAGAAAAGATCAATAAATTTCACTAAATCTGAAATTAAGCTATAAAAATAAAATTTTTGACGAAAATTTTACCAATCTATATAAAAACAGGTAATAACGGCATTTAGAAATATAGGTTCGATTGTATCTCCAATCTACTTGGAGAAATTGAAATTTGTTTGATATCGAGATTATCAGAACTTTTTTAAAGCGGGGGGTTAATATCGAAATTAATAAATAAATTTTAGCGAATTTAGT
>DAHXPE010000442.1 GCA_027364495.1 Candidatus Heimdallarchaeota archaeon
TCAATTGAACGATCTATAGCTCTGGTAGAACGCCCTTCTGACTCTTTTGCTTGTTTTTCAGATTCTAAAAACTCAAGTCTCTCAAAGATTTTCAATTTAATGATGTGAATTTAGATATTGTTGAAAAACTACCTGAAAATCTTGTGTGGTATTTTTCTTCTTCACCTTTTCCTGAAGCTGATCATTTATATTTAGCTAAATTACGTGAATATGAAACTAAGCGCTTACAAGAGCTTGGAGGATCATCAAAAGATTTTAATAAGATTACTCATGAAATTTCTAAGTTTGAGGAGCGAATAGAAATAGAGAAAGGAAAAGTAAAAGAATACCAAGAGAGACTTGAGTTTTTAGAATCTGAAAAACAAGCAAAAGAGTCAGAAGGGCGTTCTACCAGAGCTATAGATCGTTCAATTGAAAGTTCTGAAATGAAAAAGTCTGGTAGCGAAGAATTAATAAGGGAACTACAAGATAAAATTATTTCAGCTGAAAATGAAAGAAAAAAGCTAGTAACAGAACAGGCTCAGGACTATGAGAAATTTGAAAAAACAATAGCGACTTTAAAAGAAAAAGGCACTCCTCCAGATTTATATAAACCAGAGAAGGCGGATATAAAGATAACAGAAGATGTTATTTATTGGGTTCCAAGGGTTCTATTACCAATAAAATTGATAAAAGAGGAAATTGAACAAACAGAGATAATTAATTTTAATCTATACAACGGGAATGCTGAAATATTCTGTACCAGCTGTGGTCCATCAATTAGCACAGAAAATTATTACCAGGCATTGTTAGCTCCAGAAATCTCGCCACCGAGTTTTATATGTAATGTTGATCTGAAATTTTTTTGTTCTGATCACGTAGGGTTTTGTTCAAATTGTTCTAAGAGTATTTGCTTTGAACATACGCAACAATGTGCCATTAATAAAGAAGAAGTTGTTTGTAGTAATTGTAAGGTAACTTGCAGTTCCTGTGAATTAATGGTGTGTCCAGAACATTCATGGACCTGTGACAATTGTAAAAATGTGTATTGTGCAAATGAAGATATACACTCATGTTCTGATTGTAATAAAGATATTTGCTTAGATTGTACACCAAGAATTTTAGCAAGATGTGTCCAATGTGGTAAAATGAAATGCTTAACAGAGCATAGCATGCAATGCAAAGGCTGTAAAAAGGTTTATTGTTCAGAACATCTTAAACCTTGCAAAAATTGCGGAGAAATGGTTTGCAATGAATGTGGACGAGTAAAAGTCAAATTGAAAGGAGAAGACGTAATTGCAAGATGTGTGATATGTAGTTAATAATAATTAATTGTAATTTAGAGTAATTTTTTTTTTAACTTTCCTTTTTTAAAAACTTTTTCATCTTAATTAACCTCCAAATGCTCAATAGTTGGTTTAAAAAAACATGAACATAATTTTAAAACCTAAATTAGGAGTAAATGCTGTTTCTGAAAATAATTAAAGATACTTTCAAGTCCAGTTAATAAATTAATCAATCTTAAATCTCATTGGCTTAATAATAATGAAATTTTCAAAATCTCTAATGAATTATGTTCTTTGACGAATCCAGAGTTTTTGAACCTAACAGGAAATAAATTAACAAGCAATGATATTGAACCAATATTTCAACCTAAATAACTAAAATTCTTATCTTTAGAATCAAACAATATTAACTCATTATCAGCGAATCTTGATAATTTAACTGAATTAGAAGTACTCCTGTTAGGAAATCATCCAATTGATATTTCGAAACTCAGGAATCTGAAAGAATTAAGTTTATGTGGCACTAAACTAACTTATGGCGAATCAAGTCAACCGCAAAATTTGAAAAATTTTCAATCAAGAAGATTTTTTGATCAACATCTTACTATTTCGAACGTTGGTGAGTTTACTAATACCATCTGGAAAAAGGCTTGAACATTCTTGTGTAATTATAAACAAAATGTAATACAATTCATTTTCTTTCATTTCTTTTGATAAATTCTTTTAAATGATTTATAATAATGTATGCCAAAGCCTTTTTAAAGGTAATGATTCCTATTCCTAAGTACATATGTCGGACTCTTTAACTTCTGATAACCGGATAAAATATATTTTTATTTTGCCAATCATGTATTCTTGGGCTGTTATTATCAATTATGTCCTTTTTTATGTTTTTGATCTAGTTAATTTTGTAAATGATAATAACCTTGACCCATTTCATAATACTACCCTTCTACTTGCAATGTGGGCTATTCCTATTGGTATTACAATTTCCCTTACAGGAATGCTAATAGATCGTCTTCCATCTCTGCTTAATAAGCTAGTCATCATATCGTTATTAGGTAGTTCTTTATCACTTTTATTGCTTTTAATTTCTTTTTTAATCTTAAATAGCTATTTAATGTTAATTGCAACTATTCTGTTTGGATTTTTTATTGGAATATCAATTATTTCTGGTCAAACTCTTTATAGCATTTCTACTCATTTAAATAATCGTAATAAATCTTACTCGTTAGTAATTTTTGGTGCTTCACTTATTAGTATGATTACAATAGCCTTTTTTGACTCTTTTTCACCAAAGAGCCATTTTATTATTCCTCTATTCATTGTTAGTGTCATTGGAATTATATTTAGCATGATATTTATCATTTTTTCACAAAAATACAATTTAAAATGGAAAAATGACAATTGGCCTACAAAACTAAAAAAAATACTTACACGTCCTTCTGTTATAGTTTATTTTTGGACGCATACACTTATTTGGATGATGCTGGGTTTAATGATTGGTAGTTTGGCCCAAACGCAAAAAGCCTCAACCCTAAAATTTCTACAAGATTTTTTTTCTATCTCCCCATATAAAGGATTTTGGATTGTTGTATTATTAGGTTCATTGATTGCGGTTATTCCTGCTGGAATTCTATCGGATTATTTGGGACGTAAAACGTTAATTATTTTTACAACAACTGGGATTGTATTAGCATCTTTAGTAGTGGCAATTTTTGATCAATTTTTGATATCAACTTTAATTATAGGAATATCTTTTGCCTGCGTACACGCATTTAGCAGTCTTTGGGTTGATTTAGCATCTCGAGATTCAATAGGACGATATAATTCCTTAAATTTTCAATCACTTGGATTGGGATTTTTGATTGGCTTTTTTGTAAGTTATTATATTTACTTAAATTTATCGTATAACTTACAGATTAATATATTTATAATGTTGGGACTCGCGGTTTTTGCTAGCTTACCTCTTTATTTTATTAGTGATTCATTTCCTCCTTTGGAATTTTTCCTCCTTCTTGTAACCAATCGGTCCGGAATACCACTCTTTTATTATGATTTCATGAATGATGAAAGTTTAAAAGTAGATTTGTCATTAATCTCTGGAGCATTGACAGCACTAAGCACATTTATGGTTGAAGCAACAGGGGAATCTAATGGAAGATTGTCGCTGGTTCGCCATGGTACCCATTTTATTCTTACTGACGAAACAGAATTCGGGCTAACTGCAGCTATATTTTCTAATAAAAACGATCCAGAACTCCAACGATTATTAAAAAAATTCTTATCTCAATTCCAAAAGAAGTATAAAGACATTCTTCCAACTTGGATGGGCAATACTCAAACTTTTGAGGATTCAGTAAATGATGCCGAATCGATTTTTGGCCATTTAATAAGTATAAAGACATAATTTAATTAATTTATTAGATGAGGATTATTTTAAAAAGAAATAAATTTCCTATTTTCAGAAAAACATTTTCAAAAATTTTACTATTAACTTACATTTCTCAGATATTTTTAAAAATTTTCTAAGAGTTTAAATTAATCCTCATCTAATAAATTAATTAAATTATGTCTTTATACTTATTAAATGGCCAAAAATCGATTCGGCATCATTTACTGAATCCTCAAAAGTTTGAGTATTGCCCATCCAAGTTGGAAGAATGTCT
>DAHXPE010000455.1 GCA_027364495.1 Candidatus Heimdallarchaeota archaeon
TTAGCCTAATAGATGATAAAATTGAAAAAATAATTCAAATAATAGATAAATTAACATTATTACCTCTTTTAATAATAATACTACTAGAAATTTTAGTTGATTTATTTTGATTTTTTAACCTTTCTTCATGGTCATGAGGGAATTCGAAAAGTTTTTATCCATCAATAAAAAATGAATTATTAAGAATTTTAATTATCCAAATTGATTAATAATCTTGAATTTTATCATTTAGGATAAATACAAGTGTTTGTGATTTAATTGACTTTCAAAGAGATATTTGATGATATCTATTCAAAAATTAGATTAATGCCTACTGGTGAATACTCGGTCAATAAGCTAAGTGCAATGTCTGGTCATCATTGGAACTCTATTAAGGAGTTTCTTTATATTTTTGATATTATTCAAAAAGGATTTTTCCATGTTTCAATATCAGAAAATAATAATAAATTTAGCTTGAAAATTCAAAATAATTTATTGGAACAAATCCAATTATCTGATAAAGATAAATTCCTAATTAAATTGTATCTTTTTGAAGCTTTTACTACTGATTCAGCTGTCCAACTTGATCTTCCCAAATCAACTAAACCCGATTTAGTACTTGCTGTTTTTAAGAAGAAAAATTTTTAAATCTTTTAGTTAAAAGAATGTTTAACCTTTATATTACATTAAGAAGTTATCGAAGGGGACTATTATTTCAACTATTTAACCTTTCAGAAATGATAAATATGCACTTTCTTTTACCAAAGCTCGTAAAGATTACACATGTTATTATTGGAAATGTAATACTGCTCTTTTGAAAGGTAAGCCACGTTATATCTTTCATATAAGAGGGACTTACAAGAATTTCAATCTTTGCGATCGTTGTCTTGAAAAAATTAGCTCTTTGGGTTATGATAATCTTAGATTTAATTACCATAAAGATTACTCTTTTTACTTGACCGATTTAGCTGGTAAAGTTATTACTTTTGCTTTTGAAAGTGATACCGACACTTCACCTGAAAAACCATCTTCTGACTCCAATAATACCCCTGATGAAAGCCCACAAAAAGCTAAAAAACCATTCCTTGTTAATGGTGTTCCTGTCTTTGATCTTTATCTTCAGACTTTGAGTCATTTTATATTTCCCTAATTTTTAGACTTCGAGTCATTTTATATTTCCCACTAGCCATGGGTGTTCTGAGTGTTCTGAGCAACACTATCACATAGATGTGAATAAAACTTTTGGTTAGAAGTAAGTAGCGTTGAGAAAAATTGGTCTTAATTTATGTGGCATTATTGATTACTATGAAATCTAGAAAGGGAATATTTAATTTTTATTCGTCCATTGAAAATCGGATTGAGTTTTAATAAGCTTACCTTAAGTATTTAATCAAAATTTTTCATTTTTAAATTAGAAGTCTTTATCTAAATTGATTTTTTTTTCTAATTATAAATAGATAGATGGTTAGGATAAATAAAATCTTTACTAAGAGAATTAATGTAATAAAATTAGGAGAATTAAAAAATAGACCTTTAGTATAATAATTTATAATAATTAAATCAGAAAATCCCATAATTACAAAAAAGACGAGTACTTCTAAAATAATCGAACTGGAATTTAAATCAACTGTTATCAGTTTATTAAACTCAGAGAATGTTCCAATTTCAAGTTGCGTATCAACCAACCAATAAAAAAATGGTTTAGTAAGTAGTATTTCTAAGAATAATAAAACGAAAATTAAAAATGAGTCTTGAATAATTAAAGAGTTTTTTAAATAAAATCCTTTAGAAATCATATTAGAGAGTAAAATTATAAACAAGATCATAATAAAAAGATGTATTCCAAATAAGAAATAAACGAACCGCAATTTTTTTTTCATCAATATTCTTTTAGAATATACATCCTTCCATTTATCGATAGCTAATTTGTCATCACTTCTAATAGCAATAATGGTGAATAAGATAAAAGAAAATACACCAAAATTTGAGAAGAGTAAGAATGTAAGCAGAATGTTAGTGGCACTCATTCCAATAGTAATAAATGCAAATATCAAATACAGAATGATAGCTTGTATAAATAGAAAAACTGATTTTTTATTGGTTATAAAATTTGAGAACGAAGAGCCTTTTAGTTGCATTTTTAAGTTCTGTTAATGTCATTTTTCATTTCTATATAATATTATTTGCTTTTAACTACACCTTACTTTTGGAAAGTTGATAGTTACCCAATAGTTCCATCAGAATCTGTTACATCGTTTGCAGCTCCTAAAAAGAGTGCAATTAGCGTTGCAGCTCCAGCAGCATATTTTGCTAGGTTACCTCACCATTGGTGAGGGTATCGGATAGAGCTTCTGTAATTAGTCCTGCTGCTGATGCACCCATTAGGAGAAAAAATTCTGCTTGAACAATGAGGGATTCTTCATTAAAAAAATGAGCTAAATAACCTAATGCATCAAAAGTAAAGCTTGTAATAAAATCAAATATTGACTCAAAAGAAGCTTGGCCAATGAAATATAAATAGAATGTGTAAAGAATGCCTCCCCAACCTAAAATTAAGGCAGCTGCTGTTTTTTGAACAAATCCCCAATCTGGTGATAAATAGATATCGAAAAGAACTAAATGAACTATAATAACCAGATCAAGAAACCAATAAGATACTTCTGCCATTGTACCGCACATGTATGTATAAGATAATGGAGGAGAATAATATGGATCACCTGGTTGAATTGTACAGGTAGTTTCAGATCCAGATGGTACAGTTATTGCAGGTTGTGGTGTAAAACTAATAGCAATTCCGATATTACCATTATTTACAGTAACTGATCCTGAAGAAGGTGAAATGGTATAATAACCAGAGGAATATCCAATGGAATAAGAATATGTTCCCGAAGGAAGAATTATAGACCTATACTGAAATGTTAAAAATATTAAAACTTTTGTTTTAAAAAATAATTCAAAATTTAAAAAAATTAATCAAGAATATGAGCTAAAAGTTTGTCAATATTAAATTTGAGATATTTCTTTTCACCATTAGTTTGAGTTGAGTCTTATTTCCAATATTTAGTTATGTATGAAAAAATTACTTAAGTTTTATAGCGCCAGCTATTTTTTTCCAAAACTACTAATTTTTCAAGCATAATTTTATCATCCACTAATTCAAGGAACTTTTCTATGATCTCACCTGCCACAGAGTCTATCGCTGGATGAATATTGACTAAAATTATTCCATAATGATCAGGTATTGATGGTTTTAGAAAATCTTTGTCATGGGTTATTAAAATCCATTTTTTATTTTTGCAGAGACTTAAAAGATTTCCATTTTTTATCCCAAGAATGCTTTCTGATCATACTGATCTTACAACTAAATTTTTGCTTCTCAATCGCTTTAACGTTTTGACTGATACATTCTCATCTAGCAGAAATTCCAAATTCGACAAGTGGATTTATTTCCTCGTCATTGATTAGTGTTTTAGCATATTTCAAACACGCCTTTATATCTTCAAACGTTATTTGAGGATATTCTTCTAATATTTGCTCAAATGTTAAACCATATTCTAACATTTCTAATATTAAATATATCGGAATCCTTGTTCCTTTAATACATGGTTTTCCATGACAAATATCTGGATCAATTGTTATTCTTACTGATTCATCCAAGTTTCATCAATTCAAAATTTATTATTATTTATTATTTTTTTCATTTATAAACAAACATTTTTTTTGTTTCAATAAAGTAAGTCATTGAGGACTATTTTTACTTTTTCTTTTTTCAATTTTTCTTAAATCCTCACTTTAATTTTTATTCATTTACATTTTACACTTTAATAAACACAGAAAAAAGTAACCAATGGTTAAAACTATGGTAAGTAGAAACAAAAATATTAGAAAAATTATCAGCTGGAAAATGCATTTAAGATATGGACTTAAAATTTTAATAAAGCAAAGAAATAAGATCTTCCAATTACCATGTGATTAGAATGTATTGAATCAATAAAAAAATTAAAAAATTTGCTTGAATAAAAAATTTAATTAATAGTATTAAGTAGTAATTCGAAAGGTATAGTATGATTCGATAGTTCATCAAACAAATTTCTAATTTCCAGGAGATTTTTTGTTCTTATTACTTCAATCAGAATAGAATTTTGTTTACTATTTCCATGGACAACAATCTTTAATGCATAGGATATGAATTGAATCCTGCCTTTTTCATTATGCAAGCTCATCAGCAATCCCTGAAATGTATCATAAGTCATTGGTCGAGTCTTTTTGCGGTAAAAAATAAGAAATTTTTTTTCAATAGTATGTTCATAAAGAATGAATTGAAATTGCTTTATTTCATTAAGATTGATAATCCATTTAGCGTTAATAAAAGCTAAAGGATGGGGATAATACTCTAAAAGTTCACAGATTACAGTATCATTTTCCTGTCTAATGATAAAATATTTTTGAAAATGATTTTTAACAAATTCTTTAATTACAAGGTGGATACTTATGAGAAAGAATCCAAGAGAACCAATGCCTGGGAAATAATTATTGATACTAAGGAAAAGGATAGTGGCGAGATAGATAACCGCATCCAAATTTTTTGAAAAATTCAAAATCGAAGAGGAAGAATACAATCGTTTTTTATCAATTCGTAAAGCAATTGAAAGTAATCCATAGATTACTACAGCACTACATAGTTGTAAGATCGTGTTAAAAACACTGGTAAAAGATACATCTAAATTATTTTGGAAGGAATATAAGCTAAAAATAATCCCTAATATGAACAATACAAAAGAAATCACTAAATTTATATAAGAAATCAAATTATTCCTGTTTTTATACGTAAAGAGATTAGTATTTAGATAAATTTTTTCACCATCAGTATCATTGATTTTATTGGGAAGAAAATTAAAAGTAAAGGAAGAATAGTTCATAGTATCAGCCATTATTATTACGTATATATATAATCATCAGTATCAGCTAAATCTGTATTTAACTTCCCCACTTCATTCAGAAGTACAGCTAATGAAAGGATTGCTAAAGCAATTTGAGCAAGTCTACCAGGGGTTTCTGCTAATTCAACAGATAATGATATTATGAAAACTAATTGAAGTTCAAAGCTTAAATATGTAAATATTGAATCAAAAAATGCAGTCAACCCTGCAATAAATGCTAAGAAATTGTCAATATTACTAAGATTATTCCACCATTCCAACAATAGGGGAACAAGATTGGCACCTGCTGCTGTCAAGAATAATGAGGTAATTAATGCCGGATTTTCCCCCATGAATTTGGTTATTATCCAACCACTAATAGGAAGGAGTATTCCAATTAATAATCCAAGGATTATTGGAAGATGAACACTAGTTTCCGCAAGTCCAAGGCAATCATAAACATATATATTAGAAGAGCTTCCACCTGTGCAAGAACCAATAACAGCTGGAACTGCCGGCGTGGGATCTCCACCGCATTCAACACCACATCCACATGGACCACACATTGAAGTGGGTTGTGCCATATATAATGCTTTTTCACCGGCATTTAATGCATTAACTCTTTCTAAAAGGTTTGTAAACGCGTTGTTTTGGTCTATATTAACATGATGATTTATATTATCTTTAACTGCGATAAAATCTGCAGCTAATTGTCCATCAACCTTACCCTCAAATCCTACTGATGTTTTATTCACTAATTTAGTTGCAGAAATGGAATCACATGAAAGAAAATAAACTTCAGTACTTGGTAATGAATTAACCCAATGAGCTATATTTTCCCAAGAAATTATTCCCTGCTTTGCACTTAAAATACCTTGATCAGATCCATGGCCAATAATACATGACTTTCGTTCTTATAAAAAGAACAGCGAGGGTACCTTTTATCAATAAGAATATCTAGGGGGTACCTTTCAACTATAAGACCAAAGGAAGCTTTTGTATGAAAAAGGGTAAAACAATTCTCTTAATAAGTGCAAGTTTTATTAGTCTTTTGTGTTTATCAACGTTTATAACACAAGCATTTTCATTTCCACTTTTTGCTCCGTTAGTTATAACATTTGATTCATCCACAGAAGTTCAATCATCGACAACAACTGTTCTTGAAATGTATCCAACAGCTACTGTAATGAAATATGATGATATAGGATCTTTTTTTAATATTTTAACATTAGAAAGAAGCTATA
>DAHXPE010000457.1 GCA_027364495.1 Candidatus Heimdallarchaeota archaeon
GTAGCCGTCGATAGGATTAGAAAATTGATTATTCAGTTAATAAACAAACAAAATAACAAAAAGCCAAACCAAAATGTAGAACCGGAAATATCTAAGATTTGTTAGTAGCATAAAGAATAAAAGGTTGAATCTTACCTTCTACTTAAATTTGGGAGATTTTTTTCCCTTATAGTAATACTTAAACAATTACTTTTTTTAAAAAGCAATTAATCTGAATTCTATAAAATTATTTCTAGTAAATATTAAACAAATAATTTGAGTGCTTTTAGAATCATTCTGGCACCTGAAAGAAATAAAATTA
Source organism: Candidatus Heimdallarchaeota archaeon (assembly GCA_027364495.1). The sequence goes on from DAHXPE010000457.1 coordinate 302, forward strand.
TATAAAAAAGAATTAAAACCTTTTGACTGGAAATTTTACGCACTTTTAAGGCTCCAAAACGAGCTCCAATAACCGCACCTATTGCTAAAGGGATTACATAGTTCCAGAGAACCTGTCCATAGAGAATACGACCCAAAGAACCTGAAAGGGCAGTAAAAATTATAATAAATGATGAAGTAGCAACTGCAATGTGAGGAGGAACACCTACAGCGAGTAAAACCGGTACATATATTAAACCCCCACCAAGTCCTAAAAGTCCTCCTAAAAATCCACCAATAGCAGCACCAATTAAACCCTGCCTTAATTTAATTTTATAATTAAATGCTTGTCCATCACTATCAATTAAAGATCTACTTTCAACTGATTGAGGTATAAATCCCATACTTTCTGTTTGTTGTTTTTCCTTAGATATTTCCGGTTCTACATTTTGGTTTGGCTTTTTGTTATTTTGTTTGTTTATTAACTGAATAATCAATTTTCTAATCCTATCGACGGCTACAATTAACAAAAGAAGTCCAAATATTATAACTAAAAATTTATCATTGACCTGTTCCGCGGTCCAACTGCCAATAAATGAAAATGGAATAACACAAAGCGCAAAAAATAATCCTGTTCTGATATCAATTCGTTTATGGTTATAATTAGCTAATGAAGCAGAACTAGATGTAAAAATTATTACCACAATTGATATTGCACTGGCTAACTGAGCACTTCTGTCGAAAATTAAAATTAAAGTTGGAACCATAATCAAACCCCCTCCAATTCCAACCATTGAAGCAATAATACCGATTAGAAAGCCTGCAATTATAAGTTCTATAAGAAGAACTGGATCAAAATTTAAAAAAATATCAATCATCGCATTTCAACTCTGCCGGAATTTAAATAAATGAAACAATGACCAAATAAAAATAAATTTATGTTAGTCGTCTTTTTGATTACAAATAACAAAACCATTTTGAATTACTAAAAAATTTTCTTGATTATATCTCTAGTCACAAAATAACGTAAGTAGCAAAAAAATGAACAATGTTGACGTTATATTGAGGATAAATGTATGTCGGATATTATAAATGACAAAATTATTGATAAAATAACTTCAATGGATGTTGATTTGCGAGAAGGTCTAATTTGTTTTTCAATTGCTTTGGTTTTCATATTATTTTCTGGCTTTTGGGCTAGTTTTATCGCTATTTATTGGTTATTGCTCATAGCTGTGGATTTTTTAGTTTATGGTTTTATTTTGATCGGAAGGTATTCTTATAGACTGAATAAATACCTCTCAATTGGAATCGGATCGGTTTTCACGACTAATTCCTTAATACTTCGTCTAACAAGAATTTTATTTTATGGTGTACTAACTCAAGTAATTTTCTATCAAAGAATCTGGACCTTTTTTAATGAAATGTTGGTAATATTTGTAATATTCTTTCTTATTTTCGTAGGTTTTAATCTATTGAATGAAGCGGATGAGAAGAATAAATTTGCGATATTCTATCAACAGCATGAAAATACCATTAGAATATTAATTATATTTGCTTCAATAGCCATATTAGGTATCATGATGAAACTTTATAAGATCTATTCAATTGGTACATGGGATGAGGGCTGGTTTGCAAATATAACCACTAATATGTTTCAAAAACAAAATTGGCTACAACCTTTATATTATGATGATTCAACCGGTAATTTACTTCTCTTTGATAAACCTCCTCTCATGTTCATTCTTGGTTCAATTGGTATTGCATTGTTTGGTTATACCTCAATAGCAATAAAATGGCCAATGGGAGTTTTATCTGGCTTAATGGGAATAGCAGGTTATTTTATATATGAGCATCAAAAAAGGATTGGCAAATCAAAATTTATTCCTGAAGTTAAAAGAGATGAGGTTTCGGAACTCAATTTTAGACAAAACACCGGACCAGACGAAAATACATTAAAACTCAATGATGGTAAAATTGTAGGCATCATCTTTGGCTTATCTATGGCTGTTACCTGGTTCCTTACTTTTTATGCTAGAACAGCCTATCTCGATGCAGCAATCGTTGCATTGACTGCATTTACAGCACTTTTTGCAGTTAAAGCTATTGATCACTGGTTTTATGGAAATACCAAGAGAGCTTATATCTACATTTTCCTTACTGCTTTTATAAATATGCTTGATTTATTAGCAAAGGCTTGGCAAGGTCTGATTGTAGGACCATCCATTGTTATTTATTTATTCGTGAAATATTATGAATATTTTGTTCCTAGACAGCATTTATACGACTTTTTCGTAAATGTTAAATATACTATGGCTAAAAATACAAATGTCTCAAAATATGTTGCAATTTTAAGTTCAATTATTACAACGTTACTGTTTCACAATTTTATTCCGTCTATCAATAAATTAGGTACTGTTTGTTATCAAGATAGTAAGAGTGCTTGTATCACATACATTCCTAATATTACTTACAATTTCTTTTCTATAACAATTGACTTCTGGAGTATTATTTTAGCTGTTTTCGTCTATTTTGCAGTCGTCTCATTTAGTGAATTTTTTATCAAAAGTTTAAATAATGAATTAAAAGGAATTTTGATAAAAAATTCAAATTCAAGTCCTAAAAGTGAATTGAATCAAACATCCGTTTTAAAAAAATATTTTATATTTGTATTTTTGCCAATAATTGGTATTTTAAGCGGATTGGCCGGCGCAATAGTAGGAGCTCTAGGATTCGAATTTTTATATGACCGATTTTTCATAGCTATTACTGAAATAGCTACTAGTTATTTCTCATTTGATTCAAGTAACAGTAATAGATTATTTTATGGTACTATCATAGATGGTTCATTAGCAGTAATTTTTGGAGGCTTAATTGCAATATTAAGTATTTGGATCCTTTTAATCTTTTTCACTGCTGTTGTCGATACTTTTGTTCGATTATCATTGAAGATACGATTACTTTATAGTAATTTTGCAACCAAAATCGTTGCTGAATGGTTTTTATTAGGGCCTTTAATGATCTATGGTTTCTTCCTTGCTTTTTGGGTTTGGTTTTTGCTATTCCAAGGTGATTTTTTTAATAGAGCAACTGTTCCCTTAATGATTCTAGGCATGATTTTTTCTGTTCTAGCCTGGGTAATAGGAAGTCTTTATGTTTATGGGTTAAAATATGTTTATGCAAACGTCCTTAAAAATAATACAGATAATGAGATGTATAGGGCATGGATTACTGGCATTAATAAATTTCTAATTTTTCTTATGGCAATGAGTATTTTCATAATACTCTCATTTTATCCATTTATTGCTTGGGTCAATTATATGGATCAATTTATAGTGGGAAATCCATATAATATTCGATTACCTGGTGAATTAGTAGGCGTTCCAAATATTCCAATGCCATTGTCATATTCATGGTTATTTTTTCAGTATTATATTAATTGGAGATATACTGGTAAAGGAAGTGCATATTCAGTAGTTGATTCATTAGGTGGACTCATTTCACCTTTATTTTTAGCCTGTTTACCATTCTTAATGACAGGAATCTATGGATTTATTAAAAGAAGAAATTTTGGTCCTTTATTTTTTTATGGAACTTGGTTTTTGGTTGTTTTAATTACCTTTTTACCAGCTAAATTTCAATTAAATTACTATTATCTAGCTATATTTTTTCATTTATATTTCTGAAATTAAGAGAAGATGGTGTACTCCTCAATGTCCAAAAGAGTCCATAAGAAGATAAGCCAAAATAAGGAAAGTTCAGTTTGTGTCAATACTCCTTTATTTGCAAATAATTCGACATTTTGTGATTGTTTATTTAGTAAAGGATTAACCAAAATAAAATT
>DAHXPE010000459.1 GCA_027364495.1 Candidatus Heimdallarchaeota archaeon
GAAATGGTTTATGGCTATGGCATTATATCATGGGAATGGCAAGTAGGAACTTTTAAAATAATAAATGGGCTCTTAGAAATATCCTATATTGACTGAAAAGTTTGGTATAATTGCCTACAAATGAAAAGAGGATTTAAAAAAAATGAGTTCTTCACAAAATATTTTTGAATTGGAATATCTTGATAAAAAAGAAGACCTAAAAATTCCCTGATTGGGAATGATTATAAATCATAAAGTGAAATCAAGGAGTGGAAAGGTCCCTTTTCTCCTGTGTAATCTCCTATTTATTTGAAAGGTAAAAATGAACGTAATATTCTTGATCAATATTCTATGTTTACTGAAGAAGTTTTTAATCTAATTCATTTACCAAATTGAAGGTATATCTTTGCGATACATGTTATTTTCTTGTTTAACTTTGAATGTAGTCTGAAATTCAGTAATATTGCTCAAAGTAACATTTACACGAGCTTTAGGTGGGGAATGTGGATCACTCATTCGTAACGTTTCTTCTATTTCTGGTCTTGCTTTAGATCGCCAAATTCTTGCAAAAGAATAAAAGAATTTTTCTTCTGAAGTTAGTTCTTCATCATCTTCCTTTTTCCCTTTCTTTTCATAATTAAGTTGTAATGCTTGATAAGCTATTTTAATTCCACCATGATCAGCTATATTTTCTCCTAATGTTAACTCACCATTTAATGGCTTTCCATGAACCAAAAATTGTCCATATTCCTTTATAATGTATTGGGTTTTTTCTGTGAAAAGTTTTTTATCCGCTTCTGTCCACCAATTGGTCATATTTCCATCATAATCAAATTTTCTTCCTTCATCATCAAAACCATGAGTTACTTCATGACCAATAACCGTACCAATTCCACCGTAGTTTTCAGCATCAGTCATATTTTCATCAAAGAAAGGATATTGTAATATTCCAGCTGGAAATACAATTTCATTTCGATATGGTGAATAATATGCATTAATTGTTTGTGGACTCATTCCCCATTTATTTTTATCTGGAGCTTTGTATAATGTGTCAAATTCTATCTTTCTAATATGAGTTACACTTTTATTTACAACGTCAGCATAAGAATCACTGTCAGAAAATTCAAGATCTGAATAATCTTCCCATGCATCAGGATACCCTATCTTAAAGTTGAAATGTCTTAACTTATTAAGAGCTTTTTCTTTTGTTTGAGTACTCATCCAATCTAAGTTTTCAATTCGTACTCCCATAACTTCTAAAAGATTTTTGACTAAATCAGTCATCTTTTCTTTTGCTTTTTTTGAAAAATATTTTTGGACATAATACTTGCCAACTAATTCACCAAGAACATATCTACTGTTAATGACTGATAAAACTTGTTTATAGAGGTCCTCAAGTTTTTTTGCACCACTCATCACTTTGCCATAAAATTCAAAATCAGCTTGAATAAATCGTTCGCTTAAGTATGGTGCTTCTCCGTTTAATAATCTAGCTAATAGGTATATTTTCCATTCTTCTAAATTTGGAGAATCCAGTAGACTGTCTATATAGGTATAATAATCAGGATTATCAATAACGAGTTTAGAAATGTCTAATGGAGAGAAAATTTTGAAATAATTGGTCCATTGAAAATTTGAAATTTTATCTTGTAATTCGGTGAATTGCATTGCATTATAAGTTAATTCTGAATCTCTTTTCTGAACCTGGGTAAAATGTTTTTCAGCAAGAAGTGTTTCAAATTTCAAAACTGTCTTGGCTTTTTCATTAGCATTTGGAATGTTAATAAATTTAAATAAAGTTGTAATATATTCAACAAATTTGTCTCTAATTTCTTGTTTATCAGGACTTAAATAATAATCTCTATTACTTGCTATACTGAGACCAGACGCAAACAAATGTGGTACTTCTTGTGAAGAGTTTTTACGATCAATTTGAGATGAACAAGCAAAAAGTGAAGCATGGTTTTTTTCAGCAAATAAGAGTAAAACAGAATTTAATTGTTCTTTCGAATCTATTTCATTTATCTTATCAATTATTTTTTGTATTGGTTGAATATCCAGTTCATTTCTTCTTTTTATATCCATACCTTCTTTATAAAACTTTTTTATTTTATTAAAATCTGTGTCGTTAAATTCTGATGATTCTAATAAACTTTTAACGTCCTGAATAGATTTTTCATGCAAAATGACAAAACTTCCCCAACGTGCTTTATCTTCAGGAATTGTAGTTTCTTCTAACCATTTGCCATTGACAAAAGCAAAAAAATCATCTTGTGGTGTGACTGCATTATCAACATATTTTGATA
>DAHXPE010000190.1 GCA_027364495.1 Candidatus Heimdallarchaeota archaeon
GATAAACTTGGTAAAATCGATGTTAAAGTCATTAATCATCCTGGTTTGGTACAATATAGTCATGAAGCTTTAAAATTTTATTTTAAATTAAACATTATTTTATAAATGAGGACTAAATTTCTTATAATAAAACATTTGTGGTTTTTATGAATTCAACCATTCCAACTCATTATCAAATTAGGATTGAACCTGATTTTGAAGATTTTAGCTTCAAAGGTTTTACAACAGTTCATATGATAACTGAAGAATCTATCGTCAATCTTACAATGAACTCCGTGGACTTGAATATAAATTCAGTTACATTAATTACAAATAACAGTAAAAAGACATTAAAATTTTCTCTTGATCTAAATGCTGAAGAAATTCTTTTAGAGTTTCCGATAGAGGTAAAGGGAAAATTTGAGATTGTTTTCTATTATACAGGCGAAATTAAAGATGATCTCAAGGGACTATATAAAACCGAATATAAGGTTGGATCAGAATTACATGCTGGTGCTGTAACACAGTTTGAGACTGAAGATGCTCGAAGAATGTTTCCATGCTTTGATGAACCAGGTATGAAAGCAACATTTGATCTTGAAGTAATAGTAGATAACAATTTAGCAACTATTTCTAATACTCCTATTAAATCAGAAGAAAAACTGCAATCTAATAAGAAAAAGGTAGTTTTTGAAACTACACCTAAAATGTCTACATATTTATTATTTTTAGGAATAGCTGAATTTGAATCAATAGAAGATAAACTTGGTAAAATCGATGTTAAAGTCATTAATCATCCTGGTTTGGTACAATATAGTCATGAAGCTTTAAAATTTGGTGTTAAAAGTTTAGATTATTGCCAAACATATTTTAACATTGCTTATCCCCTTCCAAAACTTGATTTAATATCAACTCCAGCTTTTGCTGCCGGTGCTATGGAGAATTGGGGTGCTATTCTTTTTAGACAAAATGATTTATTAACTTTTCCAGGTTCAACAACTAAATTGCAGGAAAGAAGGATTAAAGAAGTCATTGCTCACGAAATAACGCACCAGTGGTTTGGAAATCTAGTCTCTCCTAAATTTTGGAAATATATATGGCTTAATGAATCCTTTGCAGACTTTTTTGGCCATAATATAGTTGACCACTATTATCCTGAATTAGGTATTTGGGATTATACGGTTTCTTTTGCAATAAATGTTGCGTTAATTGCTGATGCATATCACGAAACAGTTCCAATCGAAATTGAAGGCCAGAAACAAACTTCCTACAATATAAAATCAGTCCCAATTATTTATAATAAAGGTGGTGCTATCTTACGAATGGTAGAGGATTTTGTAGGTAAAGAAAATTATCAAAAAGGATTACAACTTTATCTAACTAAACATGCCTATGATGTAGCTTCATCTGATGATTTATGGTCGGCAATAGAACAAGTCTCACATATGCCAGTCTCTCAATTAATGAAATCTTGGGTTTTAAAACCTGGCTATCCATTAATTAGTGTTTCAAAAGAAAATGGTAAACTTAATTTCAAGCAAGAGCGCTGTACATATTTACCAAACTCTGATAAAACACTGTGGATGATACCTATATCAATTACATTCTTCACCGCAAAAGGTGAACAAATTAAAAAACAATTTTTACTTGAAAAAGAATCTGATATTTTTGATCCAAAGGTAGATTTCAAAGCTTTTAAAGTTAACTCCAATCATATAGGATTCTATTGTGTCCAATACAAAACCGAAGATCTAGAAAATCTTGTTCAGTATATTAAGAACGATAAATTCTCCGTCTTAGATGGTTGGAATCTTGTAAAAGATTTATACACTTTATTTAAAGCTGGAAAATTGCTTTTAGATCAATATTTGCAGTTCATTATAAATTTCAAATCTGAGAAATATCATACAGCTATTAGAACAATTTCTGAGCAACTAGCAGAATTATATGGATTAGCCAAAGGTAAAAGTAAACAAAAAATACAGAGTGAAGGTATCAAATTCCATGAATTCATGTTAAACAAAATTAATTTTGAACCTCAGAAAAATGAATCCAATTTAGTCTCAATAATGAGAAATACTCTTTTAATAAATGGTGCATTGCTTGGATCTCAAAAAGCGATAGATTTTGGTCTAAAACAATTCAAATCTTTAAAAGAGGGTAAAACTATTTCAGCTGATATAAAAGAAGCTGTTTTATCGATTGGTGCTTCAGAAACAAATGATTTAAATTGGTTTTTGACACAATTTGATCAAGCTCAGAATGAGGCTGACATTGTAACTTATGGAACTTCATTTGGAGATTTTAGCGATCCAAAAGTCCTTGAAAAGGTCCTTGATGAAATTGTTTTTACTAAAATACCAAATAGAAACCAAAGTCAGATAATAAATAGATTATGTATGAATCCAAAAGCTGCCCCGTTAATATGGAAATGGTTCATTGCTAATTTAGATAACATTGGATCTATGCACCGTTCGATACAAGAGCGAACGATAAATTCAGTGGTATCAAATGCTCTTGATGAAACTACTAAAAAAGACATGGAAGAATTCTTCGCAGAATATAATAAAAAAAGCAAATTGTCTCAAATAACAACCGAAAAATCCTTTGAAACACTTGAAATAAACTTCAGAGTCAAGGAATTTTTGAAAGAGTAATTAATTAAAAAAAAAAAACTTAT